>URZR01000155.1 GCA_900552425.1 uncultured Collinsella sp.
CTCGAGTTCAGTGGTCAAGGGACCGTCCTTAACCATCACAATCTCGGTCGGAGGCACGGTCTGGGCGAGCATACTGTCGAGGGCCTGACGTAGAAACGTAGGGTTTTCTTTTTTGTAAATACTCATTAATACGCTATAAGCGGTCGTGGCGACTGAAGTGGTCATCTATCGCCCCGTCCTCTTCTTGCCGAACATGGCGCCAAAGGTGCCAGTAAAGCACTTCCAATCCATGCGAAAGCAGCGGTTGCGCACGTAATGAAGTTCAATTTTTTGACGCAGACCGCTCTCGAACGTCGCAGCATTGCGGTCGGTTGCCTGCCATAAACCCGTGATGCCGGGCTGGACAGAAAGCAACTCAGCCTTTTCCTCGTCCGAAAAGTGCTGCTCAAGTTCGTCTCTTGTAATGGGACGCGGTCCGATGACGGAAAGGTCACCGTTCAGCACGTTCAGGAACTGCGGCATCTCGTCAATTGAGCACTTACGGATGAATTGACCGACCTTGGTAATACGGGGATCATCGTCGACCTTACGCTCGACTTCCCACTGATGCAGCTGCTCAAAATTTAAATACTTCTGAACATTGCCAGCATCGGCAACCATGCTGCGCAGCTTAAAGATCTTAATGACCTTGCCATTTTTGCCAATTCGCTCCTGGGTGTACAAGGGACTACCCGGAGACTCTAGACAAATCAGGACGCACACAAGACCCACTGGAATGAATAAAATAGCGATCGCCATAAGACTAAACACAAGGTCAAACAGCCTCTTGACGATGCGATACCCAAGCGTACCGCTCGGCTTTATCTGATTGAAAGCCAGCGCACCAACCGTTGATGTACAACTCTCTGTTACTTCTTTAGCAGTCACGATAAAACTTACGTCCCTGTCCCCAGGAACCCCCCCCCATCTATGAATCCAAAAACCAAATAATTTGCCGGCGCAACGTCTCCCTTACGTTTTGCTGGGAACGTCAAGCGGTAGCAGCTCCCTAAAAGCGGAGTCGCCTTCGCCCACGTCCACCAGGCACCAGCGTTTATGACGGTCGATCTTCTTTACACGGGCCTCTTGCCCCACCAAGGGACCCTGCTCTATGTGCAACACGCCGTCTTCTATGCGCGCAACGCTGTTACGCACCACGCCGTCGTCGTCCAGCACACTGCGGTACCAGCCCTGCGCGTCGTCCGGCATGGGCATGTACGCCCGCTCCCTACTGCCGGCGATGCGGCAGCCAAAGCTCAACTGGGCCAAAGCCCTATCGAGCGCGGCAGCATCGTGCGTAGCGACGAAGAAATATTCCTTGTACATGGGTTTGGTTTGGAGCGACCAGGCGCCGTCCCGCTTAAACCAGAACTCCTTTTGCATCACAAAAGCGTCCTGCATCAGTTCGTGCGGGATAATCCGGCGGACCTTTTCGCAGGTCGCGCGCTCTTTTCCATGGGGGGTGTGGACCAGATACCAGCGGACGCGGCCGTGCTGGCTGTTGGTGGTAACGCCGTTAAATGCGCCCGGCAGCTGCTCTTGGCGCCGTGCCATCTGTTCCATGTTTTCGCCCCCTCTTTTGGCTTTGCGATGCACGCAAATGCAGGGGCGTTTAGAACAGGCTTCTCGCTCGCAGCTAGGCGCAGTCGCAAAAGTACAGGTTTTTGTATCTTTCGACAGACGACATTATACGAGCAATTAATCAGCGTTTGCCCAGATTACGCAAAATGTACTGCTAGTAGGTACATCTCCATACCCCTCTATAAAAACCTGTACCTTTTTGTGCAACAAAAAAAGCCGCTCAACCAGCGGCTTTCTTATTTTGGCATGAAAAAAGCGACCGCCCTGTGTGGACGGTCGCCTTTGTTAATTGTTGTGAAGTTTGCCTTAGGCGCGGGTCTTGATTTCCTCGATCACCTTGGCAACAAACTCATCAACGCTCATCTGAACGGTCTCGTTGGAGCGATCGCGGACGGAGATGTTGCCGGCCTCGGCCTCCTTCTCGCCCAGGATGAGCATGTAGGGCACGCGGTCGATGCTGCGGGCCTCGCGGATCTTGTAGCCGATCTTCTCGTCGCGGTCGTCGCAGACCACGCGAATGCCGGCCTCCTCCAGCTTGGCGCACACCTCGTGAGCGTAGTCGCGGCTCTTCTCCGAAACCGGAAGTGCCTTGACCTGCACCGGAGCAAGCCAGGTGGGGAACTTGCCCGCGAAGTGCTCAATCAGAATACCGATGAAGCGCTCGATGGAGCCAAAGCATACGCGGTGCAGCATGATGGGGCGCTTCTTGGTGCCGTCGGCGTCCACGTACTCCAGGTCAAAGTTGAGCGGCATCTGGAAGTCGAGCTGGACGGTACCGCACTGCCAGGTACGGCCGAGCGAGTCCTCCAGGTGGAAGTCGATCTTGGGGCCATAGAAGGCGCCGTCGCCCTCGTTGACCTCGTAGTCCATGCCCAGCTTCTCCAGAGCGGTGCGCAGACCCTCCTCGGCGCGAGCCCAGTCCTCGTCGGAACCCATGGAGTCCTCGGGGCGTGTGGACAGCTCAACGTGGTACTTAAAGCCAAACTTCTGGTACACGGAGTCGATGAGGTTGACCACGCCCACGATCTCGTCAGTCAGCTGGTCGGGACGCACAAACAGGTGGGCGTCGTCCTGGTTAAAGCAGCGCACGCGGAACAGGCCGTGCAGGGCGCCGCGCAGCTCGTGGCGGTGCACCAGGCCAATCTCGCCGGCGCGGATGGGCAGCTCGCGGTAGGAGTGCGGCTTGGAAGCATACACCAGCACGCCACCCGGGCAGTTCATGGGCTTAATGCAGTACTCTTCGTCGTCGATGACGGTGGAGTACATGTTGTCCTTGTAGTGGTCCCAGTGGCCCGAGGTCTTCCACAGCTGCTTGTTCATGATGAGCGGCGTGGAGATCTCCACGTAGCCGGCCTTGTGGTGGATCTCGCGCCAGTAGTCCAGCAGCGTGTTCTTAAGGATCATGCCGTTGGGCAGGAAGAACGGGAAGCCGGGGGCCTCGTCGCGCATCATAAAGAGGTCCATCTCGCGGCCGATCTTACGGTGGTCGCGCTTCTTGGCCTCCTCCAGCATGTGCATGTGCTCGTCGAGCTCTTCCTTGGTGGCAAAGGCGACGCCGTTGATGCGGGTGAGCATCTTGTTGTCCTTGTCGCCCTTCCAGTAGGCGCCCGAGACGCCGGTGAGCTTAAAGGCCTTGAGGGCCTTGGTATAGCAGATGTGGGGGCCGACGCACATGTCGATGTAGTCGCCCTGCTGGTAGAAGGTGATGCGGGCGTCGTCGTCCAGGTCGCCGATGTGCTCGACCTTGTACTTCTCGCCGCGCTCCTCCATAAGGGCGATGGCCTCGGCGCGGGGCTTCTCGTACACGGAGAACTTGAGGTTCTCCTTGACGATCTTCTTCATCTCGGCCTCGATCGCGGGGAAGTCGTCCTCGCTGATCTTGACGCCCTCGGGCAGGTCGACGTCGTAGTAGAAGCCGTTGTCGGTCGCGGGACCGTAGGCAAAGTCGGCCTCGGGGTACAGGCGCTTGATGGCCTGCGCCATGATGTGCGCGGCGGAGTGGCGGATGACGTGCGTGACCTCGTCCTGCGGGAGCTCGGCCACCGAACCGTCATTGTAGAGTGCCTTCATGGGTATGTTTTCTCCTCTCGGATGCCTGATGCAAGTGCGTGCGATGCGCTCGGCGTTTTAACTTGCATCATTATAGGCAGGTTGCCTTGGTATACAAGCGCCCGCCGCACCTTAATGGCACGGCGGGCGGTTTTCTACGCATGCTTCATCGTGTGGGGTTGGTCGCGTGTGGGGCTTGCGCGGGACGCGCGGTGCCCGTGGCTTGCGGCCGGCCCGGCGATGGATGCGTTACTGGATGCGAGTTCGGCAGTAGGGACAGACCTTCCAGTGCGCATCGAGCGGGCGATGGCAGCTGGGGCATACGTTGCGAACCTGGGTATCGCACACCGGGCAGACGACGAAGTCCTTCTCGATGGGGGCGCCGCACTGCGGGCAGGTGCCGTACTGGGCAAGCTGACGCTCGCGCAGGGCCATGTCCAGCTCCTGCTCCTCGCGGTCGGACGCGTAGGAGTGCGGGCGCAGGACCAGGTAGGCAATGAGGCCCACAAACGGGATAAGGGCGATGATGCCCCATGCCACGTAGGCGCTGGCGCCGCGGCGGCGAGCGTCGATGAACACATAGACGACGGAGAGCACGTACAGTGCGACAATGAAGCCGATGAACAGATAGACCGCCATCATCAACTGCGGCGACATGAGCTCCTGGATATACTTCGACATAGCGATGCGCTACCTTCCTATCTGGTACGCCGACTTGCGGCGACATGGTCTTTGGCATTGTATACCGCATACGGCGGCTTCGTCCATTATTCATGCATTTTGATTCAACGCGGCCCGATGGCGGCATCGCCCAGCAGCAAGAAGCCCCGTATGTATAGAAACGCGTCGGGACGGATGGCGCCGCCCGCCAACGGAGCATAAGGCCGTTCGCGGACGCTTAT
>URZR01000156.1 GCA_900552425.1 uncultured Collinsella sp.
TCGAGCACTCGGGTGATGATGGCCATGCCAAAGCTAGGGTGGTCCACGTAGGCGTCGCCGCAGATGTAGACAAAGTCGCACTGGTCCCAGCCGCGCGCATCCATGTCGGCGCGGCTGACGGGGAGGAACTTATCGCGGCCCGGTCGCCAGGGGCGGGCGGGCGTCGCTTGGGAATGCTTGGTGCGGGCGACTGTGGCCTGCGCTTTGCCGCCGCGCTTTTGCTGCTGGCCCTGTTTGCCCTGCTGACTGCGCTGGTTGTTCTGAGCGTGCTGAGGCTTTTTTGCCACGATCCCTCCCGGTGTTTGTATGCTGCACGTAATTGTAACCAGTCTTTTTGGGACGGGGCTAAAAAGACTGGTGGAGTACACGAGGCGTCGGGCGTCGGGTGTGGCGCCGCGCCCGCCGTTTGTTTCCAGACTGTGTATCTGCGCGTTGGGGAGCCCGTCTCGCGCGCACGCCATGTTGTCAATGGGTTACAGTATGAACGGCGGCTATGTCTCCGCCAACGCACGAGAGGGTCGTCAACAAGGAGGCCGCACGACGATGCAGCGTGCCAAGCAGATATCGGAGTCCATCGAGCTGGGCATCATTCTGGCGCTCGCCGGTGGCTTTATGGACGTGTATTCGTACATTGGGCGCGATCATGTTTTCGCCAACGCGCAGACAGGCAACATCTTGTTGGTGGGCGTGAGCATCTCGGAGGGTAATTGGGCGCTCGCGGGACGTTATTTCTTCCCCGTGGTGTCGTTTGCCGTGGGCATTATGCTTGCCGACCTGGTACACGAGCGTTTTGGCAGCGTGATTCACTGGCGCCAGGTGACGGTGTTTTTTGAAGCCGTTATCTTGCTGGGCGTGAGCTTTATCCCGGGCGGCGATTTCAACCTGCTCGCCAACTGCCTTACTTCGTTTGCCTGCGGTATGCAGGTCGAGAGTTTCCGCAAGATTCATGGACACGGCATCGCCACGACCATGTGTATCGGCAACCTCCGTAATGCCTTGCAAAACGTGGACGACTACATCATTACCCACAAGCGCGGCTTTTTGGAAAACGGCCTGCTGTACTTTGGTGTGATCTTTACCTTTGTGTTTGGCGCCGTGCTGGGCAATTGGTGCATTGAGCGCATGGGTCTGCACGCCATCGTCGTGGCGAGCGCGCTGCTGTTTGTCGCGTTTGCCATCATGTTCATCGACCGCGAGCGCGACTTGCGTTTTCGCTGGAAGGTTGCGGCAGAGGCTTGGAAAGAGGGCTGTCGAAAGTAACCGAATGCGGCAAAGAGACAGCCCCTTTGCCGCAATATTTTTCATCTCTATGTAGTACAGCTTCAGGAGCCAGAAAAAACTATCTAGCTCCTGAATGTTGTTACGAACTGCTTTTTGCAATTTATTCGAGATGCTCTTCAATCCGAGCCCTCAGAAGGGCAATGGCTGTGGGTATTCCAATTGCGGCGGCTAATTCGGCTTTATCCAAAACCTGTATGTTAAAGCACGATTGTTTATCACATTGAAGGACGTTAACTGAAGATAGCTTCACTTCCCGTTGACTGAATATATCGTAATCTCCAAATAGGAAGTTACCTTTTATTGTGTAATTCGGTATGTTCGTTACGCACTTCATCTCAAGTCTGTTTAGGCCATAATCGAACACCGCAACTTCCTTGTGTTCGATGATGAGCGCAACCCTGGGCATGTTACTAAAACCACCGTCGACGACAGTAAAGAGCTTTTCATTTACATCGTCATAAACGGTGTATTTAAGACTCAATAGCTGTCCTAGTGGACCCGTGAACCCATGTCTTTTGATGTTGAGGTTGTCTCCCGCTGGGTTGACGAGAGCCAGAGCATGCGGATAAGGGTTACCTTCAATTGAGATTCGATATTCGTTTGTAGCCGTCTTGCTCGATTTAGGACCAGTAGCCATCACGCGTCATCGCCTCGATCGAATTGGAACCGTCTTCTGCTTCGTGCGGAGAATTACGCTGTATGTTGCAGTACATGCAGCTGCAATAACCGCATGGGCAATTTCTAACAAAATGAAGGACGCTATTTGCTGCATGCATGTTATTCAATACAAAGTATCTATTTATAAACGTATTGTCAAACATATATTGCTAAAACAGAAACAATTTATAGACTGAGTCGGTCGTATTCTTTGGGCGATTGCTCCTATAATCTAGCCTTCGCTGCTGTCGGGAGGGAAGGACTAAGGCTCCGTTATTCTGTTGAAACGCTTTAACAACTTTGACGTTCTCACGCGTTTTTTGTTTCAAAAGCGTTAGGATGGGACTTATAGTACGGGGCGTAACGGGTGCCCCGCGCACGATAGGAGGCTATCAATGGCTAATCGTTTCGTTCTCAACACCATCTCTTATCATGGTTCCGGCGCCATCAAGGAGATCCCCGGCGAGCTCCAGCGTCGCGGCTACAAGAAGATCTTCGTCTGCTCCGACCCCGATCTGGTCAAGTTTGGCGTTACCGCTAAGGTGACCGACGAGCTCGACGCTGCCGGCATCGCTTGGAGCCTCTACTCCGAGATTAAGCCCAACCCCACTATTCAGAACGTCAAGGACGGCGTCGAGGCCTTCAAGGCCGCCGAGGCTGACGCTATCGTGACCATCGGTGGCGGCTCCTCTATGGACACCGCCAAGGCCATCGGCATCATCATCAACAACCCCGAGTTCGCCGATGTCCGCAGCCTCGAGGGCGTTGCTCCCACTAAGAACCACGCCGTGTTCACCATCGCTGTGCCGACGACCGCCGGTACCGCCGCCGAGGTGACCATCAACTACGTCATCACCGACCCCGAGAAGGTCCGCAAGTTCGTGTGCGTCGACACCAACGACGCCCCCGAGGTCGCCGTCGTCGACCCCGACATGATGGCTTCCATGCCCGCCGGCCTTACCGCCTCCACCGGTATGGACGCTCTGACCCACGCCATCGAGGGCTACACCACCAAGGGCGCTTGGGAGCTCTCCGACATGTTCCACTTTGAGGCTATTAAGCTGATCAGCGAGAACCTGCGCGACTCCGTCGCCGAGGCCAAGTCCGGCCAGCCCGGCTCCGGCCGCGAGGGCATGGCTCTTGGCCAGTATGTCGCCGGCATGGGCTTCTCCAACGTCGGCCTGGGCATCGACCACGCCATGGCTCACACCCTGTCCGCTCACTACGACACCCCGCACGGCGTCGCCTGCGCCATGCTGCTGCCGATCGCCATGGAGTTCAACAAGCCGGTTTGCGCCGAGCGCCTGGCCAAGGTCGCCGTCGCCATGGGCGTTGACACCACGGGCATGAGCACCGACGAGGCTGCCGACGCCGCTATCGCCGCCGTCAAGCAGCTTTCCGTCGACGTCAACATCCCCACCGTGTGCGAAGCCATCACCGAGGACGAGCTGGACACCCTCACCCGCGACGCCATGGCCGACGCCTGCTTCCCGGGCAACCCCCGCGAGGCCACCTATGACGACGTAATGGGCATGTTCCGCCAGATCATGAAGTAGGCATCCTTCAAAGCGGGCTTTCCGAGCTTTCGCTTCCGGCATTCCGCTTTAGGCTTTCCGCTTCATAGCGACAGGCAAAGGCGCCGCGAGCACATCTTAGCTCGCGGCGCCTTTTTGCTTTTTTGGACGAGAGCTGCCCTGCGTCTTTGTCGTAGCTGCGGCTACTTCTCAGCCGCCACCGCCGTGCCGCCGCCCAGGACCACGTCGCCATGGTAGACAACCACGGCCTGGCCTGGGGCGATCGCGCGCTGCGGCTGATCGAACACCACACGGTAGCTGCCTGGATCATCGCCGCGCATCAGGCGGGCCGGCTGGTCTTGCTGGTGGTAGCGCACCTTGGCGGTCACGGGAAGGCCGGCTTCGCCCGCGCGATCAAGCGCCGCCTCCATGCGGCTTGCGGGTGCGCTCCAAATCCAATCGTCCGCAACCAGCGCGCGCGACATCAGGTCCTCGCTCTCGCCCAGAACAACGCGGTTTGCCTGCGGGTCCACGGACGTCACAAACACGGGATGCGCCAGCGCCACGCCCAGGCCCTTGCGCTGGCCTATGGTGTAGCGGATGGCGCCGTGGTGGCGGCCCAGCACCTCGCCTGCGGCATTGACAATGTCGCCCTCGGGTAGCGCCTGCCCGCGTCGCAGCTCTATAAACGTGGCGAAGTCGTTGTCCGGCACAAAGCAGATGCCCTGGCTGTCGCGCTTCTGCGCGTTGACAAAGCCCTGTTCCTGGGCGATGCGGCGCACGTCGCGCTCCTTGATGAGGCCGCCCAGCGGAAACAACGTGCGGGCGAGGTGATCCTGCGTGAGCGAATACAGCACATAGCTCTGCTCTTTAGAGGTATCCACGCCTTTTTTGAGCAGGTAGACGCCTTTGCCTGCGGCGCCTTCGCTTCCGCCGCCGTCGCTTGCGGCGTCCGCGCTTCCCGCCGCGCCCACGGCGTCGCCGCTTGCGGTGGGCGCGCCGTCCTCGTCCACGCGAACAA
>URZR01000157.1 GCA_900552425.1 uncultured Collinsella sp.
GACGGTGGCGGGGGAGAGACTCGAGTTGCGCCGCAACGAGGTGCTTTTGCTCGACGCCCTTTGCCCTCATGCCGTGGCGGCGCTCGGCGAGGACGACATCATGCTGAGCATGACCGTTTCACGCTCTTTTTTGCGCCGGAGTCTCGAGTCGAGCCTCTCGCGCGAGAGCGCGGTCTCGCGGTTTTTGTTCAACGCGCTCAACAGCGAGACCGACCATCGCGGGCACGTGCGCTTTCGCTGCGGGGAGAGCCGGCGCGTGCGACGCTACATGCAGGAGATGCTCTGCGAACACTACGAGCCAAGCCTCAACAGTGCCGAGATCGTTCTGCGCCTGTTTCAGCTTCTGTTGGCCGAGCTCATGGATTGCTACGAGCACGAGCTCGTGCGCGGCGCGGCGGCGGGGCGCGATGAGTCGGGGCGCGCGGCCTCGCTCGTGGCAGGGATGCTCGGCTACATCGAGCGCTCGTTTGCCGCCTGCTCGCTCGAGGAGATGGCGGCACGCTTTCATGTGAGCCCTAACTACGCGTCGGCGCTGCTCAGGCAGCATGTGGGAAAGACCTACCGACAGCTGGTCCAGGAGCGCAGGCTCGCGCGTGCCGCGGAGCTCTTGCGCGCGGGTGCCACGGCCGAGGCGGCGGCGCGTGCCGTTGGCTACGAGAACATGAGCTTTTTCTATCGCAAGTTCCGCGCCGCCTACGGCTGCACGCCGGCAACATACCGTGGATGAGCAAGGCGGGACGGGCTTTTAGCTATCGATATGCCACATCTAAATAGGTCGTTTCGTTTCATCCACCCGGGTTGGAGGGTGGCCGGCAGGTCGATTTTTGCCTCGTCTAGGCCTCGGTATCAAAAAGTGTCAGCCGGCGGACGCGCTGGGGCGAAAAGAAGTGTCCAATGCGCCGCCTCCGCGCCTTGGGCGCCCGGGCGCGCGCGATACTCGGTTCAGCACATAAAACCCGTTGCGAGGAGGCACATATGGGATTTCCCGAGGGATTCTTTTGGGGCGGCGCCACGGCCGCAAACCAGTTTGAGGGCGCATGGAACGTTGACGGCCGCGGCCCCAGCGTAGACGACCACTTCCTGGGCGGCAGCTACAAGGAGCCACGTCAGATTACGCTCGACATCGACCCCAACCGCTTCTACCCCAATCACGACGGTATCGACTTCTACCATCACTACGAGGAGGACATCGCGCTGTTCGCCGAGATGGGCTTCAACATGTTCCGCATGTCCATCTCCTGGAGCCGCATCTTCCCCAACGGCGACGACGCTGAGCCCAACGAGGCTGGCCTCGCCTTCTACGACCGCGTCTTCGACTGCCTACGCGCACACAACATCGAGCCGCTTGTTACGCTTAGCCACTACGAGATGCCCTATGCCCTGGTCGAGAAGTACAACGGTTGGGAGAGCCGCGAGCTTATCGGCTTCTTTGAGCGCTACGCCCAGACCGTGCTCGAGCGCTATCACGACAAGGTGACCTACTGGCTCACCTTCAACGAGATCAACTGTGGCACCCTGGACCTGGGCAACCTCTTTGAGACCAGCATGATTCGGGGCTTTGAGGGCCCGGCTTCGGCGGTCCACACCACGCCGCAGGCCCGTATGCAGGCCCTGCATCACCAGTTTGTCGCCAGCGGCCGCGTCGTGCGCTATGCCCACGAGCACTATCCGCAGTTTAAGATGGGCAACATGGACTGCTTCATCCTCTCCTATGCCGCCACGTGCGATCCGGCCGACGTGTTCGCCACGCAGCAGGAGATGAATACCATGAACTGGTACTGCTCCGACGTGCAGGTGCGCGGCAAGTACCCGTTCTACGCCAAGCGCTTCTGGGCCGAGAACGGCATCGAGCTTAACATCGCCGACGGAGACCTGCAGGACATCGCCGACGGCAAGGTCGACTTCTACACCTTTAGCTACTACATGTCGGGCACCGTGGGCACCCACAAGGACCACGAGACGACCGAGGGCAACATGACCTTTGGCGGCAAGAACCCCTACCTCGAGAGCACCGACTGGGGTTGGCAGATTGACCCGACGGGCCTGCGTATCGCCCTCAACGAGATCTACGCCCGCTACGAGATTCCGCTGATGGTGGTCGAGAACGGCATGGGCGCCTACGACGAGGTGGAGGAGGACGGCTCCATTCACGACCCGTACCGCATCGCCTACCTCCAGAGCCATGTCAAAGCCATGGGCGAGGCCATCGAGGACGGCGTCGACCTGATCGCCTATACCTGGTGGGGTCCCATCGACCTGGTCTCGGCCGGCACCGGCGAGATGCGCAAGCGCTACGGCTTTATCCACGTCGATAAGTACGATGACGGCACCGGCACCTACGAGCGCCGCCGCAAGGACAGCTTCTTCGCCTACCAGAAGATTATCAAGTCCAACGGTACCGAGGGCCTGGCTTAATCGACAAGATGAGTGCCACCGGGGAAAAGCGTTGGGATGGGCTCGCGATTCGAGTCCCCACCTTAGCATTTGAACCATTTGGCACTATAATCACCATAGGCATGCGCATAACGTTGCGCTTAATCAAGAGGAGAAAATGTATGGGTCTGTTTGACATGTTCAAGAAGAAGGCTGAGCCCGCGGCTGCCGCTGCTCCGGCCTCCATCTCTGCTTCTGCCGGCGCCGACGTGCTGTGCTCGCCCGTCAAGGGCAAGGTCATCAAGATGGCCGACGTGCCCGATCCCGTCTTTGGTGGCGAGGTTCTGGGCAAGGGCTGCGCCGTGTGGCCCGAGGACGACCTGGTCTACGCTCCCTGCGACGGCAAGGTGACCGTCACCATGGGCCACGCCGTGGGTCTGCAGTCCGATAGCGGCATCGAGGTTCTGGTGCACGTTGGCGTTGATACCGTCAACATGAACGGCGACGGCTTCGAGGGCTTCGTCAAGGCTGACGATGTCGTTAAGGCTGGCCAGCCCATGCTCAAGATCGACCGCGCCAAGATCGCCGCTGCCGGCTACAAGGACTGCGTCGTCGTGGCCGTGTCCAACACCGCTGAGTTCGCCGACGTCGAGCTCGCCGTCGAGGCTGACTCCGCTGTCGCCGCCGGCGATGCCATCGTCAAGGTCGTCCGCAAGTAAGCTGCGGCATCCAAAGGGTGTGCAAGGGTGGTCGGGTTATCCGGCCGCCCTTTTTTATTACAATGCGGCGGAACGTTTTATTGCGCGTTGGGCGGACCGGTAAACCGTTCGGACGTTAAATCGAGCCGACTGCGATTTTGCTTTGCCGGAGGTGTTCGTTAGCGGCTAGTATGGCCTTATTGTTACGACGTGCACCGTGTTAGGAAGCGCGGTGCCGCTTGTTGGGAGGAATGTCATGAAGAAGAAGCTGCTGCTTGCGCCCCTGATGGCTGTTCTGGTCGCATGCGTGGTTGTGCTTTCCGGCTGCGGAGGCCCTTCGGTTGAGGAGCTCATCACCGATGATCTTACGACGCAGTTTGACGAGGTCAAGAACGGCGGCGACGACTTCCTCGCCGGCCTGGAAGAGGCCTCGGGCGACGAGTTTGAGCAGCTGGGCATCGATCCCAAGGAGTACGCCAAGAGCTATCTCGAGGGCTTTGACTACAAGATCGGCGACGTGACGGTCGACGAGGACAAGGGTACCGCAACTGCCGAGGTCACCATTACCTGCAAGTCCATGAACCAGATCGTTGAGGATTTTGCCACCCAGTACCAGGAGAAGGTCGCCGCGCTCGATTCGATGCCTTCCGATGACGAGCTGTACAAGATGGCCGGTCAGGTCATGGTCGACGTGACCAAGGCCGCTAAGACCAAGGACACCAAGGTTACCTTCAAGTACACCGCCAATGACGATGGCGAGTGGTCTGCTGACGATTCCGCAACCACCGAGATGATGAATGCGATGATGAGCTAGGGGAGTTACGCGGTAGTTCGTTACGGCGTTTTACCAAACGCCGTAACCGCTCGACGCTGCAAACGCTCCTAAGCGGCAATCTGGCGTTCAATCGTCGGGCATGGCCAAAAGGCCTATGCCCTCCTCTTTCACGCCACCTTGCTCGCTTAGGAACGCTTTCGCTGCCCGTCCTCAATCTGCGGCGCTGCCTCGGTTGGCATTTGGGTGATCCCTTGGGGACGGAGGAAAACGGATCATTCTGGGCTGCGGTGACACCCTTCCGAAGTTGCTTTGCCCAAAACTATGCCGGATTACTACGATGAATTCGAAATCTCAGACCTCGGCATTGTTTTTCGGAAAATCACAAGCTGTCTACCTGCGGTTTTGCTGGAGTGCAATTCGTTGTGGTTGGAGACCGGTGGTTTATCGTAGTAATCCGGCATAGTTTTGGAATGGTAGTAAATAGATGGCAGCTACTGTGCCGCTACCGCCGCGATTTGCCTCCCATTTCCGAAACCTTTCCGCAACAATTCGACCTCCACGGCGCCAGCGCCCGCCCGCCGTGCTCCCTGCG
>URZR01000158.1 GCA_900552425.1 uncultured Collinsella sp.
GGTTGCCGAGCGCGTCAAGAGCGCCCGTTGCAAGAAGGTCCTGGTGCTTACCAAGGCCGATGAGGCCGATCCCGCACAGGTTATGGAGCAGCTTAAGGCGGCCCATGAGCTGATGGACTATGACGACGAGATCGTGACGTCGTCGGTCAAGAACTTCAACGTCGACGCCTTCATCGAGACCGTTGCGCACTTTTTGCCCGAGGGTCCGCGTTGGTTCCCCGAGGACATGGGTACCGACGCTTCCGATGAGACGCTCGTTGCCGAGTTTGTGCGCGAAAAGGTCTTGCGCCGCACCCGTGATGAGATTCCGCACTCCGTCGGCGTGATCTGCGATGCGCTCGAGCAGACCAAGAAGGTGCTGCGCGTGCATGCCACCATTTATGTCGAGCGCGAGGGCCAAAAGGGCATCATCATCGGCAAGGGCGGCGAGATGATCAAGCATATCGGTATCGACGCCCGTCGCGATCTTGAGCGCATCTTTGGCACGCAGGTCTTTTTGGAGCTGGATGTGAAGGTCAAGGCTGGCTGGCGCGACGATGAGGCCCAGATTCGCCGCTTTGGTTACAACGCCGAGGACTAAGGGCGCGCGGCGCGCATGGCAGGTTCCCGGACATATCGCACGAAGGTGCTCGTCCTCGACAAGACGAAGCTCAAAGAGACGGACCTGATCCTGACGATGCTTGACGAGCGGGGTCGGCAGGTTCGTGCCGTGGCAAAGGGCGCCCGCAAACCCGGTGGGCGCCTGGCTGCGCGCTGCGAGCTGTTCTGTACTGTTGATATGCTGCTCGCGCATGGACGGTCGCTCGACGTGGTTTCCCAGGCCGAGCTTATGGAGGCGCCGCTCGGCGCTGCGCCCGATTACGAGACGACCTGCGCCGCAAGCGCGATCGCCGAGGTCGCGCGCGTGTGCTCGTTCGAGGACGCCGAGGACCCGTTTACCTTTGCCATTACACAGCGCGCGCTTGCCCTGGTGGGCGACGGCCTCGATGCGGCGCATATGGACCTGCTCGTGGCTGCATATGTCTTTAAGCTGCTGTCGCACGTTGGCTATCGACCCGATTTTTCGGCCTGCGTGCTGTGCGGAGACCCCATGCTGTCGTACTTTTCGCCCCAGGCGGGCGGGCTCATGTGCGGTTCGTGCGCGTCGAGCGTTCCGGGTGCCGAGCTGGTGTCGACCGGTGAGGTCGCGTGGCTGCGCGCCCTTATGTCCATGACCTTCGATGCACTTATGGCCGAGAGGGTCGACCCTCATACCGCTGCCTTTTTGTTGGGGCTTTCACATGTTTGGGCTGCGACGCACGCCGATCAGCGCCTCCGTGCGATGGAATTCATGTTGGGTCGGTGATGATGCACAGGCGCGGGCTGCTTGTGGTAACATACCGACCTGTTGGTACCTCGACCTTGGATGCTCGCTCCACCGGCGGCTTCCCAGTCCGAGGCGAATAGTGTCGCCCGCGGGCGACAAGAAACGAAAGGTGAAACAATGACTGTTTCCAAAGAGCGCAAGGCGGAGCTGACTGCCCAGTTCGGTAACACCCCGGTTGACACCGGCAACCCCAAGGTTCAGGTCGCCATCCTGTCCGAGCGCATCAAGGAGCTGACCGAGCACATGAAGTCCCACCAGAAGGACTTCCACACCCGTCGTGGCCTGCTCATGCTCGTCGGCCGTCGTCGTCGTCTTCTCTCCTACATCAAGAAGAACGACATCGTCGAGTACCGTGAGCTCATCAAGGCTCTGGGCATCCGCGACAACATCCAGTAAGGATTTGTACATGCTAAGAGCGTCCTGCGCAGCGGGGCGCTCTTTTTGTGTAAGGGCGCGAACAATCACGCTCTGAAGCGTGGCGGGGGCAGGGGGCCCGCGTCACATGAGAAGCCCGCAGGCAAGGGGCCTGTGGGGTAAAGGAGAACAATGACACTCGTATCCAAGACCTTTGAGCTGTACGGCAAGACCTACACCTTTGAGTCCGGCGAGCTTGCCAAGCAGGCCACCGGCGCCTGCCTGGTCAAGCAGGGCGACACCACGATGCTCGACACCGTGGTTGTCTCCAAGGAGCGCAAGAACTACGACTTCTTCCCGCTGACCGTCGACTTCAACGAGAAAATGTACGCAGCCGGCCGCATCCCGGGTGGTTACCTCAAGCGTGAGGGCCGTCCCAGCGAGAAGGCCACGCTCACCGCGCGCATGATTGACCGCCCGATTCGCCCGAGCTTCCCGGACGGCTTCCGCAACGAGGTCCACATCGTCGCCACCTCGCTCGTCGCCGACCAGGTCAACCCCTTCGACGTCATCAACGTCATGGGCGCTTCCCTGGCCATGACGCTCGGCGGCGTGCCCTTCGAGGGCCCGCTTGCCTGCGTGCGTATCGGCCGTAACGTGGAGACCGGCGAGTTTATCGTCAACCCCACCTATGAGGAGCGCGAGAACTCCGATCTGGACCTGGAGCTGGGCGGCTCTGCCGACTTCATCTCGATGGTCGAGGCCGGCGCCGAGGAGATCTCCGAGGACGACATGCTCGCCGCCATGAAGTTTGGCCAGGAGGCCCTTGCCGCCTTCTGCCAGGCCCAGGACGAGTTCGTCGCCGAGTGGGAGCAGGTCAACGGCCCCATCGTCAAGAAGGAGTACCCGCTTGACCAGCCCGTCGAGGAGGTCCAGGAGCGCATCTTCGCCCACTACGACGAGATGGCTGCCGCCCTTCGCGACGCCGACAAGCTCTCCCGTATCGGTAAGGTCGAGGCTCTGAAGGAGTCCATCCGCGCCGAGTTCACCGATGAGGAGCAGGCCGCTTGGGAGCGCGAGATCCCCGTGGCGCTCAAGAAGCTCGAGAAGAAAGCTATGCGCACCATGGTCGTCGAGACCGGCGAGCGCGTCGACGGTCGTGCCGCCGATGAGATTCGCCCCATCATGGTGAAGGACAACTATCTCCCGCTCGTTCACGGCTCCGGCCTGTTCCAGCGTGGCCAGACCCAGGTGCTTTCCGTCCTGTCGCTCGGCATGCTCAACGAGGGTCAGCGTCTGGATACCATCGAGCCCACCGAGGGCAAGCGCTATATGCACCACTACAACTTCCCGCCGTTCTGCACCGGCGAGACCGGCCGTATGGGCAGCCCCAAGCGTCGCGAGATCGGCCATGGCAACCTGGCCGAGCGCGCCCTGCTTCCGGTGCTCCCCGACGAGAACGAGTTCCCCTACGCCATCCGTGTCGTCTCCGAGGTCATGGAGTCCAACGGCTCCTCTTCGATGGCCTCGACCTGCGGCTCCACGCTCGCCCTTATGGACGGCGGCGTGCCCATTAAGCGCCCGGTCTCCGGTATCGCCATGGGCCTGATCCAGGAGGAGGGCAAGACCGTGGTCCTGTCCGACATCCAGGGTCTCGAGGACTTCCTGGGCGATATGGACTTTAAGGTCACCGGCACCACCGAGGGTATCACCGCCCTGCAGATGGACAACAAGGCCACCGGTCTTACCTTCGACATCTTGGCCCGCGCCCTGCAGCAGGCCAAGGAGGGTCGCGCCTTCATCCTGCAGAAGATGCTCGACGTGATTCCCGAGCCGCGCCACGCCACGCGCAGCACCGCCCCGCGCATCGTTTCCATCCAGGTCCCGACCGACAAGATCCGCGACGTTATCGGTTCCGGCGGCAAGGTCATCCGTGGTATCCAGGACGAGACCGGCGCTTCGGTCGACATCCAGGAGGATGGCACCGTCTTTGTCGGCGGCACCGGCGAGTCCGTCGACCAGGCTGTCGAGCGCATCAAGCTCATCATCAAGGTTCCCGAGCCGGGCGAGGAGTACACCGGTCGCGTGGTCTCCATCCAGCCCTTCGGCGCCTTCGTTTCCCTGCTTCCCGGTAAGGACGGTTTGCTTCACATCTCCCGCGTCGCCCAGGGTCGCGTCGATAAGGTCGAAGACGTCCTCAACGTAGGCGACGAGGTCAAGGTGCGTGTTCTCGAGGTCGATGAACGCGGCAAGATCTCCCTCGACCGCATCGATAAGCCCGAGGCTCCCGCCGGATCTGGTAACGGCGGTGGAGAGGGCGAGCGTCGCGAGCGCTCCGATCGTCCCCGTCGGAACCGCTCTGAGCGCTCCGATCGTCCCCGTCGCGCACCCGGCGATAATGGTGGCCGCACCCCGCGCCGCCATCATGAGGGTTAATCCTCGATTGCCAAATCGTTCGACTGACAGCTTGCTTTAAGTACGTGGCCCCGTTGGTTTCGGCGGGGCCATTTTTTTCTACTTTTGCATTGGGTGATTTCAATTGTTTATTCGGTAGGGAAGAGTTATGGTGAATCGCTGCAGTCTTTTCCCTGCTATCATTTAAAAACCTGTGTTTGGGTAGAGATAATACCCATATGAATTGATGCGGCGATTGTTCGCCGTGCATATATCTGTACGACTATCT
>URZR01000159.1 GCA_900552425.1 uncultured Collinsella sp.
CCTAAGGCTTCCCAACAACCATAGCCTCCTAACCAAAACGCCCGGCGAGCAGTTAATGCCCGCCGGGCGTTTTGTTAAAAGAAGTGAAAGCACTCATTGGGGACGTACTTAAATGAGTGCCCGCAGAATGAGAGTGGATAATCTCCCGTTTTTGGCCTGTGTGCAGGCTCAAAGTGGGAGATTATCCACTCTCGTCATTTGGGCGTCCAAAAATCCTCGCTCGTTTTGTCTTAGTCATTGGGGACGTTCTTAAACGGCTAGTCGCTGGCGACGTCCCTCGCCGTCGGCGGATTTTGGGACATGTGGCCCGCTTTTTGGGCCCGCCTGTCGGTACACTAAAAGCACTATGGGTACCTGCGAGCGACATATCGGCCACGCGGCCGCCCGATCCGCACCCGTGGCGGATCCCAGGGGCGGCAGGCTCTTCGCCATGCCGCGATTCCTTGTTGGCATAACACATCGGGTGTACCGTCACCGCGTCTTTGCTATCGCCGGCGCCATCACCGCGCTGTTCCTTATGCTTTTGGCAGTCTTGCCGGCACTGTTCGCCTCCGACCCCAAGCTTTCCAACACCGTGCCCGCCTATAGCGAGGTGTCCAAAGAGGTCGTGGATGCGCTCGTCCACTCGAGCTCTCTCCCGCTGCTTGTCGCCGCAATTATATTTTCGATCTGGGGCGTATCGGTCTATCTGCGCTGTTTGGACTATGTGTTGCGCCGCCGCCTTGTTGCCATCGCCGCCATTTGTGCCCTGTGGATGATCGAGGTCATCCTCAAATATAAGTCGTTCACGCCGTTCTATGCCACCGTGCTGTGGTACCTGTACTACGTGCCCATGACGCTCATTCCGCTGCTCTACCAGTTGTGTGGTCTGCGCCTTGCGGGTCTGGAGCAACACCGCCTGGGTCGCCGCTACTGCGCTGCGCTTTGGATTGTGGCTATCCTGCTTATCGGATTTGTGCTCACCAACGATTTTCACCAGCAGGTCTTCCACTTTGACCGTACAAGCGACACCTGGAGCAACGATTACACGTACGGCTGGGGTTATTTCGCTGTCTTAGTGTGGACGGCCTTTAACTTTGTGGCCTTTTTTATCCTGGTGGGCCGGTCCTCGTCCTTTCGCATCCAGCGTTTCTCGGGCATGGCGGCGCTCGTACTGCTGGGTGGCGCATTCTTTGCCGTCTCGTATGCGTTGCGCGTGCCCTGGGCATGGAGGCTCAACTTTTCGCTCGTCTATTGCGTCCTGTGCGTGGTGGCGATGGAAATCTGTCTCGATTGCGGTGTCATCCCGTCGTACCACGATATCGCCGGTATTTTCGGCACCTTGCCGCTTGACCTCAAAGTTCTAACGCGTGACCTGCAGGAAGTCTATGTCACGCCGGTGTCAAAGCCAATGCCGGTAGGCGTGCGTGAGGAGTTGCGGATCCAAGAGCACGGGCACGCTCACGCCTTTGCCGTGGCGTCCGATCCCGATGTAATGTATCGCGCCTTTCCGCTGCTGGGTGGATCGGCTCTCCTTGCCCAGGAGGTCTCGGAGCTCAACGAACTCAATCGCGAACTGGCGCATCGTCGCATGGAGCTGCAACGCCAAAATGAGCTGCTTGCCGCCGACTACGACCTTAAGACACATTTGGCAGACCAAGAGGCCGAGACCTTACTGGTCCAAGACGTGGACCAAGCGCTTGCCCGTGCGCTCGAAGGGATGTACGACCTGTTGAGCTCGCTGCCGCCGTTGACCGATGAGGCATCTTCGCACGAGCGTTACCGCATGCTGCAGCGCGCCAAGATGCTCGTCGCCTATTGCAAACGCAAGGGGTCGCTCACGTTGGCACAGCACGGGGAGAGCGGTTTTGACCGCGACCGCATTCAGCTCATCGCCAACGAGCTTGCAAGTGACCTGCGCATCATCGATGTCGATTGCGCCTCGATTATCGCCATACGGCGCCCGATGCACGCCAGTACGGTAAGCGCCCTGTACGACTGCGTGTATGACTTTGCGTTTTTTGCCTACACCACCGACCATCCGGCGCTTATGTATCACTTGGGCGACCACGACTCGTGCAGTGTCGAGCTGCGTGCCACGCTCTTTTCCAACGATGAGGACGATCTTTCGCGAACACCCGCCGCCCACGAGCTCGAGGTCGCGCTGCAGGGGCGAAACGTGGCGTATCGTCTTGAGGGCGAGCCCGGTCAGCTGCGCATGATCGTCTTGATGCCGCGGACGGGTGAGTGACCATGCAGATTCCGCTTATCCTTCCTCAGATTGTCGCGCTCGACGTCGTCTTTGCCCTAGCGGCATGCCTGCAGACCATTCACGTTCCGCTCATCGCGTCGCGGCGCTCGTCCTATAACCGCAAGGTGATTTGCGCCTACGAGGCGAGCCTTGTGCTTCACCTGATGATTTCGGCGCTCATCTTATTCGCGTCGTCTGGCTCGTATCTGGTGGCGCCGCTTGACGTTTGCGCCAGGGCAATGGGCGGAGTGCTGTGGCTCAATGCCGCGATCTTTGCCTATGGCGTGGTCCTCATGGTGCACTATCGTCGCCCTGTCATGCTGGCCGAGCTGCTGCTTGTTGTCGCCGTTACACCGCCGGTGGTTTTTGCCATGGGCTCGGCGTGGGCCGTTGTCCTTATCGCAGAGGGAGCGTTCTTCCTGTTCCGCTCCATCGCGGCGCTCTTGATGGACGTCCGTAACCGCCAGGAGGATATCACCGCGTTCTCGACGATCGAAACCATCAACGTGATTCCCGTGGGCATCCTGTATCTGGACTCGAGGGGCCGTCCACTGCTTATGAACCGCTGCATGCGCAAAAACCTGGTGGAGCTTCATATGCCCACCGACCTAGGCGATATGAGCGGTACATGGAACGACCTGCGCAAGCTCAGCATGCAAATGCCCGAAGGCGGTAAGAACCGCGTGCGGATCAACCTGGACCGCTTTGGTGAGGCGCGTGCGGTGGTCGAGGTTTCTCCCGCCGAGATTCGCCTGTTTGTGTGCGATGACGTTATGGTCTTGGGCCGTTCGTTCGAGCGCATAATCGGTCTGGACGTGACAGAGTATGCGCATGCGCATGACCGCCTGGCGCAGGCCAACCACCTGCTTGAGCTTGCGGGCCAAGAGCTCCAGGCCCAGATCGAAGAAGTCAAAAAAGTTGCCGACAATGCGGCCTATCTGCGCATGCGCGCCCGCGTTCACGATGTGATCGGCCAGCGCCTGTCTATCCTCCATCGCTATCTGGAGGAGGGGCGTTTGGACGACGAGTCGCTCGAGCAGATTGACCCGTTGCTGCGCTCAATCGCCGCCGATCTGCGCCGTGGCGGTGCCGGCGAGCCTTCGGAGCAGCTGGGCGATATCGTCCACGCCTTCGGCCTGGTGAGCGTGCAGATCGATGTCGAGGGTGCACTGCCCCAGGATGCACGTGTCGCCGCAGCATTCTTGCAGATTATCCGCGAAGCTTCGACCAATGCTACCAAGCATGCGCAGGCACATCAGGTCCACGTGCGCCTGTGGCAGGAGGGGACGGATGCTGGTGCCGTCGCGCACATGACTATTTCTAACGACGGGTCCCCAGCCCCCGTATCGTATCGCGAAGGAACGGGTATCCCAGGTATGAGGCGTGTCGCGCAAGATCTGGGCGGCAGCTTGGAAGTCCGCCCCGCCCCGCCCTTTACGCTTGCGGTATCCATCCCGCTAAACTCTAACGCCACGGCCCAAAGGAGAAGCTCATGATTCGCGTGTTAATCGTCGAAGACCAGGCCATCTTGCGCGAGAGTCTCGCACGCTCCGTTGGCGACCAGTCCGATATGACCGTTGTCGCCGCGATAGCCGATGCTTCCGAAGCCCTCGATGTCGTGCTCAAGGAGCGCCCGGACATGATACTGATGGACGTGTGCACCGAACACGATTCAAACGGCATCGTGGCGGCGGCACGCATCAAGGAGCAGCTGCCCGAGTGTCGCATCATTATCATGACAGGCATGCCCGAGATCACCTTTGTCGATCAGGCCCGCGAGGTGGGCGTCGATAGCTTTGTGTACAAGAACGTCGGTATCGACGAGCTGTTCGCCGTGATGCGCTCCACGCTGGCGGGTTACTGCACGTTTCCCAAGCCGCCCGAGAGCATCTTCTCGGGCACGGCGGCCCTCGACGATGTCGAGCTGTCGATCTTGCGCCTTGCCTGCGAGGGTAAAAGCCGCCGCGAGATTGCGGCCGAGCTGTTTATGAGCGAGGGCACCATCAAACGCCGCATCTCGGAGATCCTCAACAAGACCGGCTACGACAACATCATGCGTCTGGCTGTGCGCGCGGTAACGGAGGGGAGCATCGTTCCCAACATGGAGCGCTAACGAT
>URZR01000160.1 GCA_900552425.1 uncultured Collinsella sp.
CCCGTTTGGATGGCTACAAGAGCTTTTGCATAAGATTCCCAGCAAAAAGCTCTCCACGAAAAAGCTCAAGCCGCTCACGTACATCAAGTATGCCGTGCTGCTGTTTGCCGTGGTGCTGCTGCCCGTCTTGGTGGTTAACGATGTGGGTATGGGCGACCCGTTCTTTTGCAAGTACATCTGCCCGCAAGGTGTGCTCGAGGGCGCGATTCCGCTGTCCATCATGAACGTGGGAATCCGCTCCGCGCTGGGAAAGCTCTTTTCCTGGAAGCTCGCGATCCTCATTGTGGTTGCGGTGCTGAGCGTGCTGTTCTATCGCCCCTTCTGCAAATGGATTTGCCCCCTCGGCGCATTTTATGCGCTCATGAACAAGGTGTCTTTGCTGGGGATCCAGGTTGACCAGTGCAAATGCGTCTCGTGCGGCAAGTGCGCCAAGGTGTGTCAAATGGACGTGGACGTTACGCGTACGCCCGACCATGCCGAGTGCATTCGTTGCGGCAAATGCGTGGGCGCGTGCCCCGTCGATGCTATTAGCTTTCGCTATGGGCTGGGTGTGACGGGCGACAAACCCGCGCAGTCCACGCAAGCCTGCGAAAACAAATAGGTACCTATATAAGTTTCGATATAAACGGAGGAACCATGAAACTGTCAAAAATTGCAGCTCTGTTGATGCTGCCCGTGCTGGCGCTGACTCTCGCGGCGTGCTCTGCCCCCAAGGGCGACGCGAAGGGTGCTACGAGCGGCGATGCGCAGATTGCCGAGCTCATAGCGCAAAAGCCGTCGAGTGCCGAGGAGGCGGCCGAGCTGTACCAGCAGCTGCTGCAAAAGGAAAACGAGATCTTTGCGAGCGATAACGCCCTATGGGAAAAGGTGTTCCTTGCGGCCAACAAAGACACTCCCATGATTGAGGACGGCAAGAACTACGGTGACTTCTTGCTCGATACCATCGAGGGCGCCAAGGATCAGTTTGCGGCTGACGAGCTTAAGACGCTTAAGGCCGGCGCGCAGCAGGTCAAGGAGATCGAGGACAAGCTCATGGCGCTGGAGAAGGAGTTCCCCGGATGCGGCAGCACGCCCGGCGAGGGGGAGAGCGTCGATGCCTCGACCGCAGGCATGACTAACGGCGAGAGCGGGGAGACGAAGTTCCCCAGCTTTAAGGGCAAGGACTTGGACGGCAACGATGTAAACAGCGACGAGCTGTTCTCCAAGAACAAGGTCACCGTCATGAACTTCTGGTTTACCACCTGCAAGCCGTGCGTGGGAGAGCTGGGCGATCTGGAGAAGCTCAACAAGGAGCTTGCCGAGAAGGGCGGCCAGGTCGTGGGCGTTAATTCCTTTACGCTCGATGGCAACAAAGACGAGGTGGCCGATGCCAAGGACGTGCTTTCCAAGAAGGGCGTGACGTATAAGAACATCTGGTTTAAGTCGGACAGCGAGGCCGGAAAGTTCACCTCCAACCTGTACTCGTTCCCGACCACCTACGTGATCGACCAGAACGGTAACATTGTGGGAGAGCCGATCATGGGCGGCATCAACTCCGCTGAGCAGCGCGAGGCGCTCAACAAACTGATCGATCAGGCACTCGCGAAGAGCGAACAGTAAGTCCGTGGGACAGACAACTGAAGGGGAGTCGCTGGAAACAGCGACTCTTTTTTCTGCTTCGGGGTAGCATCATGGGTATACGTCGAAAGGGCACGCAGCTTTTCGTGCATTGCCCGAGCGGTGCGCGAAGCAACCAAGCTGTGAGTTTTCTTAAGCGTTCTGGGTATGGCAGTGTCAAGAATATCGGCGGCATAAGCGGCTACACGGGAAAGGTGGTGCGTTAGCTATGAAGGTGGTTATCGTTGGAGGCGTCGCGGGCGGCGCATCGGCGGCGGCACGTTTGCGCAGACTCGACGAGCAGGCCCAAATTGTCATCTTTGAGCGCACGGGTTTTGTATCGTATGCCAATTGTGGGCTTCCGTACTACATTGGCGGCGTGATAGAAGAAGAGAGCGCATTGACGCTGCAGTCTCCCAAGGGCTTTTGGGATCGCTTTCGCATTGCGGTCAAGACGAGTCACGAGGTGTTTGCCATCCATCCCGATTCGCATACGGTCGAGGTTCGCAATATGCTGACGGGCGAGGAATTTGTCGAGACGTATGACAAGCTCATCCTGTCGCCGGGTGCAAAGCCGATCCGCCCTGCGTTGCCGGGCATCGACTCGGATAAAATCTTTAGCCTACGCACCGTTGAGGACACGCTGCGTATTCACAGCTATGTTCGAGAGCGGCGACCGAGCAGTGCCGTCGTGATCGGCGGCGGCTTCATTGGCGTCGAGACGGCGGAGAATCTGTGCGAGCTGGGGCTCCAGGTGACCCTTCTGCAGCGTCCCGTCCAGCTTATGAACAACCTGGATTACGACATGGCGACCCTTTTGCATACCGAGGTGCGTGAGCACGGTATCGATCTGCGCCTCAAGGCCGATGTGACAGGTTTTGAGGAAGTTGATGGCCGCGTTGTCACCCATGTTGCGGGCGATGACCCTATCGGAGCCGATATGGTGCTGCTTGCCATTGGCGTGGCACCTGAGAGCCATCTGGCGCAAGAGGCGGGGCTCGAACTGGGCATCAAGGGGGCTATTGTGGTCAACGACCGCATGGAGACCTCTGCTGCCGACGTGTATGCCGTGGGCGATGCCGTGCAGGTCACGCATCAGGTGACCGGCGAGGACGCGGTCATTTCGCTCGCCGGCCCCGCCAACAAGCAGGGGCGTGTCGTCGCCGATGTCATAGCCGGCATGGACAGCTGCTACCTCGGATCGTTGGGCTCATCGGTTATCAAGGTATTCGACTTGACGGCGGCAAGCACGGGACTATCCGAAAAGGCGGCACACGCGGCGGGAATTGACTGCGACAGCGTGGTCCTGTCGCCCGGTTCGCATGCGGGTTATTATCCGGGTGCAACGCCCATGACCATGAAGGTTGTCTTCGAGAAGCAGGGATTGCGCCTGCTGGGTGCGCAAATCGTGGGCATCGATGGTGTGGACAAGCGTATCGACGTTCTGGCGACTGCCATCCAGGCAGGCATGCGCGGCGATAGGCTTAAGGATTTGGACCTAGCATACGCGCCGCCGTATTCATCGGCGAAGGATCCCGTCAATATGGCGGGCTTTATGATCGAGAACCTCAATCGCGGCATACTGGCGCAGTGGCATTGGGAGGATGAGCCCAACTTGCCACGCGATGGCAGCGTGCAGCTGCTCGATGTTCGTACGGAAGGGGAGTATGAGCGCGGGCATATCGATGGTTTCGTAAACATTCCCGTCGATGATCTGCGCAATCGCCTGAGCGAGCTCGACCGGGCCAAGCCGGTCTACGTGATTTGCCAGAGCGGCATTCGCAGCTACATTGCTTGCCGCATTTTGGCGCAGCATGGCTTTGAGTGCTTTAACTTCTCGGGCGGCTATCGCTTCTTTGCAGCCGTGACTGAGGCTCGCCGCGGCAGCGCTAACGTTATGCCGTGCGGGCTCGAAAAGTAGCGCGCATTGGAATGTGACAAAGTGACAGCCTCTTTGTCGCATCGGGGATGTTATATGCGGGATGGTGCGCCATGCGGCGTGCTGTCCCGTTCGTTTTTTGGCGCGGTTCGTTACATTCCTCACTGGTATCGGCCAAAAATGAGGATAGAGTAGGACAAACGCGCCGAACGTGAACGGCGGGGGAGCGGGCGAGCGCGCCCGCGCGAGAGAGGTTGCCGTCCATGCTGGATCTCAGAGTTATTTGCAAAAGGTACGTTACGCAGTCGTTTACGCAGGTAGCGCTCGACAGCGTAAGCCTGTCTTTTCGCGATAACGAGTTCGTGGCCATTCTGGGTCCCTCGGGTTCGGGTAAAACTACGATGCTCAACGTCATTGGTGGACTCGACCATTTCGATTCCGGCGACCTGCTGATCGATGGCATCTCGACCAAGGATTTCAGCGACCGCGATTGGGATGCCTACAGAAACAATCGCATTGGCTTTGTGTTTCAGAGCTACAACCTCATTCCGCACCAGAGCATTTTGGAAAACGTGGAGCTGGCGCTTACGCTCACGGGCGTGGGACATGCCGAGCGCCGCCAGCGTGCGCGTAAGGCGCTCGAGACGGTTGGTCTGGGCGAGCACGTTGACAAACGCCCGAACCAGCTTTCGGGCGGGCAGATGCAGCGCGTGGCCATTGCCCGCGCCTTGATCAACGACCCCGAGATTGTGCTGGCTGACGAGCCGACCGGCGCCTTGGATTCAACGACGTCCGTGCAGGTTATGGATTTGCTCAAGGACGTTGCGCGCGATCGTCTGGTCATCATGGTCACGCACAATCCCGAGC
>URZR01000161.1 GCA_900552425.1 uncultured Collinsella sp.
TCAGTACGCCCCCGTCGTTGTTGCTCGGAATGCGCCACTTGGCGTGCGCGTTCATGTGCTCCTCGGCATTGTTCACGATAAAGCTGTGACCGACGCGCTCCAGCATGGGGATGTCGTTGTAGGTGTCGCCCACGGCGGCAGCATCGGCAATATCGATGCCCAGGTGCTCGCACAGGTGCGCGACGCCGGCGCCCTTGTCGACGCCCAGGTTCATAAAGTCGATCCACTCGCGCCCGGCGTTGGTGACGTAGAGCTTGTCCGAGAACTCGGGGCTATAGGTCTCGCGGAAAGCGGGCTCGGCGTCGTAGCCGGGGAAGAAGATCGAAATCTTGTTGGACTCGAGATCAATGCCCTCAAAGCTGTCGACGTAGTTGATTGTGTTGTAGTAGACGCTGATCTCGTCGTGGTATTGATGGTCGCGGGCAAGTACGTAGAACTCGTCGAAGCAGCACAGGACGGGGACAGCGCGAGGATCCTCCGAGGCACGGCTCAAGACCTGCTGATACAGCTCCACGTCAATATTGCTCTTATAGATATAGCTACCGCGATAGATCACGCACGCTCCGTTATCGGGACAAAAAGCGAGGCGGTTCTTAACGCCCTCGAACATTTCCTCGAGCTTGGGGGCGGGACGTCCGCTGGCGGGGCAGAATACGATGCCTGCGTCGGCGAGCTTGTCCAGGCGCTCATCAAGACCCTGGGGCAGCACACGCTCGTCGGTCAGCAGCGTCTTGTCCATATCGACGGCGAGAAGCTTAATGTTGCCGATGTTGGCGTCCGATTCGTAAGTTTGCATAAAAATGCGCCTTTCGTTTCAAGATTGTTTCAGACGTTATAACCATCAACTAGTAGTCGAGCGTATTTTCGCAGGAATGGTGCGTATTTGCACTGCAATTCACAAACTAATGAAAAAACTTTTCAGAAATTTGAATTTGTCGCTTGCGCAGCGTGCACTTTATCGTAATATAGCGAACATCGAAAACGGAGACGGCAAAAGAGCCGTTTACCGAGGAAAAGGTACCGTTTGCGATATTTGAATTGCGCCCGGCGATACGTGAAAGGAGAGGCAGATGCAGTTCGTAAAGATCATCACCACTGCAGACAATGCCATCCGACGCCAGCGCGCAATTTCCCGACGACGATAACAATCGTCTCTGTCCGCATGGGGCGCAATGCCTCAACAGAGTCATTTTGAGGTCGTTGGGTTTAAGCACGACATAGCCGCATGTTTCTAGGGCATGCCTGTGATGCATTCTGCTGAATAACCTGATATTGCACGGTTTTTGACCTCAAGGTGACTTGCAACTGACCGATGTTCTAACTAGCTACCAAGGGCGAAAGGAAACAGCCATGAGCAAGGAAAAAGTCGTTCTCGCATATTCCGGTGGTCTTGATACATCCGTATGTGTCAAGTGGCTCCAGGACGAGAAGAATCTCGATGTCGTTTGTGTCTGCGGCAACGTGGGCCAGGAAGAGACCGGACTGGATGCCAAGAAGCAGAAGGCGCTCGACCTGGGCGTTCTCGATTGCCAGGTGCTCGACCTGCGCGACGAGTTCTCCGATGAGTTCCTGACTAAGGCCATCGCCGCAAACTCCATGTACGAGAACAAGTACCCGCTGCTCTCCGCCCTGTCTCGCCCGCTGCTTGCCAAGAAGCTTGTTGAGGTCGCCCACGAGTTTGGCGCGACCTACGTCGCCCACGGCTGCACCGGCAAGGGTAACGACCAGGTCCGTTTTGAGGCCGCCGTCAAGGCCCTCGACCCCGAGCTCAAGGTTATCGCCCCGGTTCGCGAGTGGGACCTGAAGTGCCGTCCCGACGAGGTCGCCTATGCCCACGCCCACAACGTGCCGGTTCCCGAGGGTGCCAACGACAACCCCTACTCCATCGACGACAACCTGTGGGGTCGTGCCATTGAGTGCGGTCACCTGGAGGATCCCTGGAACGAGCCGCTCGACGACGCTTGGGTTATGACCAAGAACCCCGAGGACACGCCGGACACCCCGACCTACACCGAGATTGAGTTTGAGGCCGGCAAGCCCGTCGCCGTCGACGGCAAGAAGATGAAGCTCTCCGAGATCGTCATCGCCCTCAACAAGATCTCCGGCGACAATGGCTTTGGCCGCCTCGATCTGGTCGAGGATCGCCTGGTGGGCCTTAAGAGCCGCGAGTGCTACGAGGTTCCCGGCGCCCTGACGCTCATCACCGCTCACAAGGCGCTTGAGGACATCTGTGTCGAGGGCGACCTGCTCAAGACCAAGATTAAGCTCGAGCAGGATTGGGCCACCGCCGTGTACAATGGCCAGTGGTACAGCCCGCTCAAAAACGCGCTCGACGCCTTTATGGCTGATACCCAGAAGTTCGTGACCGGCACCGTCCGCCTGAAGTTCTTTAAGGGCAATTGCCATGTCGTTGGCCGCAAGAGCCCCTTCAGCCTCTACGACTACGGTCTGGCCACCTACGACCGCGACACCACGTTTGACGAGAAGGCCAGCGCCGGCTTTATCGAGATCGATACGCTGTCGCTCAAGACGTGGGCTAAGGTCCAGGGTCCCAGCTCTGCTGCCGCCCAGGCCTAGCGCCTCCTTTCCTTGGTATTCGCGCGGCCCATCCGCGTGATACATAACGGGCGCACAGGGTCCCTACCTTTCGTTATGCTTGCTGACACTTCTTAACATCGGTGGCCCCTACGTTCCGCCCGCATATATGATGCCGCGTCTGCGGCTGAGTCCGAGCCCCGCCGGGGTTGTCCGGCGGGGCTCCTTCTATCAATTTGGCGGCTCTGCGCCTATATATATGAGGAGTATCCATTATGTTTAATGCTATCGCGCATGCTCTACTTGCCCTCGCGCCCGAGTTCGATGCTGCAAAGGTCGAGGATGTCCCTATGAGCCTGAAGGCCTGGGTCGATGGTTCGCAGGGCAACATCCGCAGGGAGACGTTGGGCGCCAAGTGCATGGTGCGTCACTTCTTTGCAAATTAGCTACATGGCCCCCGCGCACGGCAGGGAGTGTGTAAAACTAGCGGTTGAAAAATCGCTTTAGCGACAGGGCGCATTGCTTTGGGCGCTTGTTTTGGTATTTGATGAAAGGGGACGGTTCCATGGCTCTTTGGGGCGGTCGTTTTGAGGCGGGCGTGGCCGAGGTCACGCAGGAGTTTGGCGCGTCGCTGCCGGTCGACAAACATCTCTATAAGCAGGATATCGCCGGCTCTAAGGCACATGCCAAGATGCTAGCGGCCCAGGGCATTATCAGCGCCGAGGACGAGCAGGCGATTGCCGAGGGCCTGACCGGAATCGAACAGGATATCGATGCCGGCAACTTTACCTTCGATATCAACGACGAGGACATTCATATGTCCATCGAGAGCGAGCTGACCCGTCGTATCGGCGAGGCGGGCAAGCGCCTGCATACCGGGCGTTCGCGCAACGACCAAGTGGCGACCGATACGCGCCTGGGCGTCAAGGCGCTGGCCAAGGAGCTCATGGAGGCCAATCTTGAACTGCGTCATGTGCTGGTGGATGCGGCTAAAAAGTACGACAAGGTGATTCTGCCGGGCTATACGCACATGCAGCATGCTCAGCCCGTGCTGCTGTCGCATCATCTGCTGGCGTATTCCTGGATGTTCGCGCGCGACTTTACACGCCTGAAGGCCGCCTTTGACGCCGCTGACAACTGCCCGCTGGGTGCTGCCGCTCTTGCCGGTACGAGCTATCCACTCGATCGTCAGATGACGGCTGCCGAACTTGGCTTTGCGGGTGTGATTCCCAACTCGCTCGATGCGGTTTCCGACCGTGATTTCCTGCTCGACCTGCATTATGCCGGCTCCGTCATGGCGATGCACCTGTCGCGTCTTTCCGAGGAGATCGTGCTGTGGTCGAGCTCCGAATTTGGCTTTATCACGCTTTCCGACTCCTACTCCACCGGTTCGTCCATCATGCCGCAGAAGAAGAACCCCGACTTTGCCGAGCTTATCCGCGGCAAGACCGGCCGTGTCTACGGCAACCTGGTCCAGCTGCTGGTCACTTGCAAGGGGCTGCCGCTGGCCTACAACAAGGACCTGCAGGAGGATAAGGAGGGCGCCCTGGACTCCGCCCACACGCTTGCCCAGTGCCTTTCCGTCATGTCCGGCATGATCTCGACCATGACCGTCAACGCGGACGCTATGCGCGCCGCCTGCAAGGTGGGCCACCTTGCCGCGACCGACGTGGCCGACTACCTGGCCAAGCGCGGCATGCCGTTCCGCGAGGCGCACGCCGTGGTGGGCCATCTGGTGCTGGAGTGCGACAAGCGGGGCTGCCAGCTGGACGATCTGCCGCTTGAGGTCTTC
>URZR01000162.1 GCA_900552425.1 uncultured Collinsella sp.
CCGAGCGGTTAGTTCCGGGTCCGCGCGATGGCTAGCACTTGACGGCGGGCGCCAGTCGGGGTGGGCGGCGGGCGTGCTTTTCGTCCACAAAACCCATTGGACGGAGCCGCCCATAGAGGGCTCAAGGCCGCTCGCAGAACCGTAACGCTCCGTTCACACGGGCGCGATAGCTTGCGGCCATACTAGGATCATTACGCCGGGAAGCCTACAGGGAGGGGCTACCCGGCATTCGCTTACCCAAACGCAAGGAGTTCTCAACATGGTTGTATCGGGCTGTACCGAGCAGACAATGAAGTACCTATCCTTACTCTCCCAGCAATTTCCCAACCAGCAGGCGGTGTTCACCGAGATCATCAACCTGCAGGCGATCCTCAACCTGCCCAAGGGCACCGAGCACTTTATGAGCGACGTGCACGGCGAGTACGAGGCGTTTATGCACATCCTCAACAACTGCTCGGGCGTGGTGCGCGAGCACGTTGATTTGATCTTCGAGGACATGGGCGCCCGGGAGCGCGCCGACCTGTGCACGCTGATCTACTACCCGCACGAGAAGATCGAGCTGGTGCGAAGCGAGCGCAAGGACTCCCCCACCTGGTACAAGACAATGCTGGACCAGCTGATCACCGTGGCGCGCAAGCTCTCGAGCCGCTACACGCGCTCCAAGGTGCGCAAGGCCATTCCGCATGACTACGCCTACATCATCGACGAGCTGCTACACACGCATCCGGATGAGAACAACTATCGTGTGCGCTATCACGAGCGCATCGTGGAGTCCATCCTGGAGACCGCCAGCGCCGACGACTTTATCGAGTCGCTCGCCTCGCTCATCAAGCGCCTGGCCGTCGACCACCTGCACCTGGTGGGCGACATCTTCGACCGCGGCGGCGGCGCGGCCAAGATTATGGACCGTCTGCTCACCTACCATTCACTCGACATCCAGTGGGGCAACCACGACCTGCTGTGGATGGGCGCTGCGGCCGGTGAGCCCGCCTGCATCGCCACGGTGCTGCGCAACAACCTACGCTACGACAACTACGAGATCCTGGAGAACGACTACGGCATCTCGCTGCGTGAGCTTGTCGCCTTTGCCGATGCCACCTACACCGCCGGTGAGTCCATCACCCCGCTGATCAAGGCCATCAACGTCCTACTCTTTAAGCTCGAGGGCCAGATTATCCAGCGCCACCCCGAGTTCGATATGACCGACCGCCTGTTACTCGACAAGATCAACCACGACACCGGCACGGTCACGCTCGCCGACGGCAGCGTGTGGCCGCTCACGACCAACGACTTCCCCACCGTCGACCCGACGGACCCCTATACGCTCACGTCTCAGGAGCAGCACATCATCGACAAACTCGTGTCCGAGTTTGTCACCGCCGATCACCTGCATCGCCATATCGATTTCCTCTATTCCCACGGCTCGATGTACAAGGTCGCCAACGGCAACCTGCTGTTCCATGGCTGCGTGCCGCTCAACGAAGACGGCACCTTTAGCAGCATGAACTGTCTGGGCACCTGGCACGCTGGCCGCGATTATCTCGATTTTTGCGACCACATCGCCCGCCGCGCCTGGCGCGTGGGCGACCGCGACGCCCTCGACTGGATGTGGTACCTGTGGATTGGCTTTAACTCACCCGCCAGCGGACGCCTGGTGCGTACCTTTGAGCGCGCCTATATCGCCGATAAGAGCACCTGGGTCGAGCCGATGGACCCGTACTTTACGCTTACCAAGTCGCCCTCGGTCTGCGATGACATCATGCGCGAGTTTGGCGTCGTGCCCATGGCATGTTCACCGACCGGCCACATCATCAACGGCCACACGCCCGTTAAAACCACCAAGGGCGAGCAGCCCATCCGCGCCGAGGGCAAGCTGCTGGTCATCGATGGCGGCTTCTGCCGCGCTTACCATCCCAAGACGGGTATCGCCGGCTATACGCTCATCTCGAGCTCGCGCGGCTGCCGCCTCAAGTCGCACCGGGCCTTTACGACGGTTGCCGAGGCACTCACGCGCAACGTGGACATCGAAAGCGAGACCAACCGTTTTGACCAAGCAGACCGTCGCCGCATGGTGAGCGACACCGATTCCGGAGCCAAGATCCGCAGCCAGATCCAGGACCTGCGCCAGCTGCTCGATGCATATAGAAACGGTGCTATCGAGGAGCGCGTCTAGCTCCACCCGTGGGGATTGGCTAAACTGTGCCAAGTTTTTCATCCCCGCGGCGCTTCGGCGCCAGCTTAAGGCAGGTACAATGCAAAAGCTCCTTGCGCAGATCATGAAGTTTGGCGTCGTCGGTGTCATTGCCACGGTCATCGACTTTGGCATTATGAATCTGCTCCACTACGGTCTGGGCCTCAACATCCTGATCGCCAATACCAGCGGCTTTATCATCTCACTCATCTTTAACTACCTCGCCAGCATGAAGTACGTGTTTGCACACAAGGAAGGCATGAGCCGCCGCCGCGAGTTCATTATCTTTGTCGTGCTGTCCGTGATCGGCCTGGCACTCAACGACGGTATCGTGTTGACACTCAACGCCGGTCTGGGACTCGAGGCCAATATCGCCAAGATCTGCGCCACCGCGCTTGTCATGGTCTACAACTTTGTGACCCGAAAGATCTTCCTGGAAGGCGACGAGACCAAGTAACTCGCAACCTTACAGCTTTACGATGCCCACGGATGACGCGCGTCGAGCGCTGTGTTGTTCGTGGGCTTTGCTCGTTTACGGGCAAATTTTCAACGTTTGCGGATTAGCTCTTGAAAATTTGGCGAGTTCGTATAGTTCTTGGCAAAGACCTTACGTTTCCCTTGCAAAAGCTCTAAAGTATCCTCTGCTCGATTCATCAACGCATTGGATGTGATTACGTGCGCAAGGCACTGGCACAACCTCATACCAAGCAGTTCCTCAAGTTCGCTGTCGTGGGTCTTATCTCCTTTGGCATCGACTGGGGTATGCTCATTGCGCTTGTCGAGCTGTTTCATCTCGACTTTTTGATGAGCACCACGGTCTCGTTTACCACGTCCGTCGTGGTCAACTACTGGCTCAGCATGAAGTATGTGTTCGACCACCGCGAGGGCATGAGCCGCAAGCGCGAGTTCACGATCTTCACCATCCTGTCGGTGATCGGCCTGGGCCTCAACGACCTATACATGTTTGTGGGCGTCACGTTTTTGAGCATCGGCTACCAGGCCATGAAGGCCATCGCCACGTTCCTCGTCACCTGGTACAACTACTTCAGCCGTCGCTTCTTTCTCGAGGGCGCACGGTCGTAGTCGATTCACTATTTGCTTGAATGTATAACCGGTTGGAATTCCCGTTCCAACCGGTTTTTTTGTTTGCCGAGAGACCCGGCGACCCAGTCCCATTCGCATGAAAAACGGGCGGCCCGGATGTTTGTCCGAACCGCCCGTCTGGCGCACTATGTCGAGGTCCCTAGCCTGTAACGTAATACCAGACCACGTTGTCGCCATTGGAGAGAACGTAGTTACTGCAGGCCGTCATGGGCGTTGTGCCGTTGACGGAGTACATCCAGCCGCTCGTGCCACCGTACTGTTTCTCGGCCAAACCACCAATCGCGGAGACATACGTGCCGTACGACGAGCCATGTGCGTTAACGGAAAGGCCCAGCGCGCACAGGGCATCATAGACGGTAGCGCCTTCGTTAAAGGTAAAGGTGCCACCAGAAGACACAGGATTGCCCACAGCGCTCGATGTGACCGAAACCGTCACTGTTACGTAGCTGGACTCCTGCGAGCCGCTCTGGCCGCCCGAGGAGGCGTTTCCACCATTAGAGGATGAGGCTCCATCAGACGACTGTCCACCGCCAGACGCATTGGAAGTATCGCCGGCTCCCGTATTTTGGGCAGCGGATTTATCGCCAGACTTCTTGCCGTCCTGGTCCTCGGACTTCTTGTTATCCGAGTTCTTGTCCGATTCCTTGTTTGAAGACTCGGAATCGTCCTTGGACTTGGACTCATCAGAATGCTTGGACTCATCTTTTGCGTCATTCGATGACTTGGAATCCTTGGAACTGGCCTCGCCCGAAGTCGTAGTCGAGCCAGACACCTTGGTGTCCTTGGTGACGACGCTCTCCCCCGTCACGGTCTGAATGATCCAGTCGATGGACCAGGCACCGCTCTCGGAAGGATGGACGAAACCCAGCGAGACGACGATCAGAATGGTGCACGCGGCAGTCAGGACGCCGAGGAGCGTCTTGCGACGAGGGGCGGACGCCGCCGAAGCGGCGCCCTGTTGCTTTGCTTCGTCGAACTGAATGAACGAGGAATCTGGTTGCTTGGGGTCAGCGTCCTTGGATTTATTGGAC
>URZR01000163.1 GCA_900552425.1 uncultured Collinsella sp.
CGATCAATTTGCGAAAGAATCTTGACGGTACCCTGTTGATAACAGCTGAGTAGTATAGACAACAGTGCACAATTATATATAGGCGCACATGCTGTGGGCGGCTATTATTCGCCAAACGGCAACGCCTGGGTGCGCATGAAAAATGCGACTGAGTCGATATATGTTGACGGGTATACTTGTCCCGTTTTAAAACGCAGGAACGGAGATGGTCACATGGCACAGCCGGATACGACGCGCACGGTGGGGCTTGCGCTCGAGGGAGGCGGCTACCGCGGTATGTATACGGCGGGCGTGCTCGACGTTTGGATGGAGCGCGGTTTGACCTGCGACCATATGGTGGGTGTCTCGGCGGGCGCGGCGTTTGGCTACAACTTTAAATCGCGCCAGATCGGCCGTGCCATTCGTTACAACAAGGCTTATTGCGCCGACAAGCGCTATGCGAGCGTGACCAGCTGGCTGCGAACCGGCGATATGTTCAATGCCGATTTTGCCTATCACGAGGTGCCTATCGAGCGCGATCCCATCGACTTGGAGGCGTATCGCGCCTGCCCCATGCGATTTACGTGCGTGTGTACCGATATCGAGACGGGCAAGGCCGTCTACCACGATCTACCGTATGGCGACGAGCGCGATATCGAGTGGATCCGGGCGTCGTCTGCCATTCCTGTGGCGACGCGTCCCGTTGCTATTGACGGGCATAAGTATCTGGATGGTGGCGTGGCTGATTCTATTCCCAGCGCATGGCTGTTTGCGCAGGGGTATGACCGCAATATCGTGGTACTCACGCAGCCGGCGGGCTTTGTGAAGCAGCCCAACAGCGTGATGCCCATGCTGCGGCGCGTGTTCCGTCACTATCCGGAGTTTGTTGCAGCGCTTGAGCATCGGCATGAGGTCTACAATGCCACGCTCGATGACCTGGCACGTCGAGAGGCTGCCGGGGAAATCTTTGTGGTGCGGCCGAGTGAATCGGTGAAGGTGCCGTCGCTGTGCCGCGAACCGGATGAGCTCGAGCGCATCTACCAGGTCGGCCGCCACGATGCAGAGGCGACTTTGCCGGCGTTGGAAGCGTATCTGGCGGGGTAAGGGTCGCATACGGAAAGCGCATCCCGGAATGGAGGCCCAAACTGGGATGCGCTTTCCATTGCTGAAGATATGAGGCTGCGAATCAGCTGTTCGGCCTATGCCTATGCCTGCTGCCAGGTGTCGACAAGCTCCTTGGCTGCGGCATGGGGGTCGTCGGCGCTGCAGACGGCGCTTACCACAAAGAAGCCGTCGACGCCGGTGGCCTTAAGCTGCGGCAAGTCGGCCGTCTTAACGCCGCCGCCCACCACGATGGGCACGGGGCTTGCCGCGTGGAGTGCGGCAAGGTCCTCAAAGCTCTTGGTGATGATGGAGCCATCGGCTGCGCGTCCGCAGTCGCGCTTGGTCTCGGTCTCGTGGAGCGGGCCGATGCCCAGGTAGTCGACCAGACTCATGTCGGCGGTCTTGACGTACTCGAGCATCTCCTCGCAACGGGCCGAAAGGCCCACAATGGCGTCGGGGCCCAGCAGCTTGCGACAGACCTCGACGGGAATATCGCTCTGGCCCACGTGCACGCCGTCGACCGCAATGCCCTGCTCGCGTGCGGCGAGTACGCAGTCAAGGCGGTCATCGATCAGCAAGGCGACCTGACCGGTCTTGCCAGCCTGTGCGATTGCCTGCGCGGCGTCGCCGGTCAGCGCAATGATCTCGCGGGCGCTTGCCACCTTGGAGCGCACCTGAATGCAGGTAAAGCCGGCGTCGAGCGCCTGGGCCACCACATCGCCCACGGGGCGTCCGAGGGTGTTTTCGGGGCCGAGCACCAGATAGGCCGAGATATCAAGGTTGTCGCGGATGCTCATTGTGCTTCCTCCTGCTTTTTGATCTGTGCTTCCATGCGCTTGAGTTTGCCGGTCATGGTGTCGGTAAATCCGGGTCGAATATCGGCTTTGAGCACGACTTCGGTGCGGATGCCCTTGCTCGCCAACACAAAGGTCGCGTCGCGCACGACCTGCATGACCTCGTCCCAGTCGCCCTCGATCTCGGTGAACATCGAGGTGGTGCGGTTGGGAAGGCCGCTCTCGCGAATGACGCGCACGACCTCGGCGACCTCGGCGGACAGCTCGTCGCCGGTGCCGCATGGGGCGATGGCCACGGCGACGAGCGTGTTCATGCCGGCATTTGTTGCGGGTTCGGACATGGCTTATGCCTCCTCGAGCTCGAGTCGGTTGTCGGCAATATCCTGGGCGGTTGCGCGGTAGAGCTCGTCGATAAAGGCGACCTTAAAGCTTGCCGGGGCATCGGCGACGGCGGCGGCACGCGTGCCGGCAACGTTGTAGACGGCGGTGCCGCAGACTGCTGCCGTAAACGGATCGGTAGCACAGGCGTACACGGCCAGCACGCCGCCCTGCGAGCAACCGCAGCCGGTGATCTTGGACATGAGCGGGCTGCCGCCGTGGGATTTGGCCACGGTCGTGCCGTCGGTAATCAGGTCGACTTCGCCCGAGACCACAACGGTGCCGCCGGTGTAGCGAGCGAGCGCCACGGCGGCATCGCGGGCGGCGTCGACCGTGTCGGTGGTATCGACACCACGTACGCGGCTCAGATCGGCCGACTCGCCCTCAAGACCCCACAGGCCGGAGAGTGCGATGATCTCGGAGGCGTTGCCGCGTACGATGGCGGGCTTGTACTGCTTGAGCTCGTTTACCAGCTGGGTGCGCAGGCTACCGATGCCCAGACCCACCGGATCGAGCACCCAGGGCTTGCCGGCGTCGTGTGCCGCCTTGGCCGCGCGGGGAATCGTCTGCTCGTAGATGGGGAAGAGCGTGCCCATGTTGAGATAGATGGCGCCGCCGCCGGCAACGAGCGCCTCGCCCTCGTCGGGCAGATAGACCATGGCGGCCGAACCGCCCACGGCGAGCTGCGCGTTGGCGACAAAGTCGATCGTCACCGTGTTGGTGATGGAGCCGGCCATCGGATTGGTGGCTCGAATCTCCTCTACGGCCTTGACCATATGTTGCTTAAGCTGTTCCGAATCAATCACTGCACATGCCTCCTTGGCATAGAAAAGGGGCGCTGTGCATAGACAGCGCCCCTGTAAAGGCGGCATGCTCCCTACGCCAGCATTAACTGACAGGTTCAAAGGATTGGGCCCCATGCCCTCTCAGCCTTGTGGTTTGCACCGCCGGCACTCCCGCATCGAATCTGTTGTTCCCTATACTAGCGCACCTGCCAATATGGGACAGGTTTATTTTGGCAGGTGGCAACAGGGGCGCTGCATTTTCCCAGATAAAACCTGCCAAAATAAACCTGTCCCTTATTGGCAGGTCGTTACAATAGACGGGATAAAGAATGACCGAGGGGACCTTATGATCAAACTTGTGCTGACCGATATGGACGATACGCTGATTCCAGCCGGGCATGACGGCGCCAGCGACTGCGCCATCGAGGGCATTCATGCCATGCAGGCGGCGGGCCTGCATTTTGGCCCGGTTTCGGGTCGCCAGCCGTCCGCGATGAGCTGGATGTTCCGCAATCGCTCCGAGTGCTTCTCGACCGGTGCGTTTTGCAACGGCCAGGTGATGTTTGTCGATGGCGAGGCGGTTGCCTCGCATGCGACCGACAACGCCGCCCTTATGCGCTTGGCTGACTACTTGGAGCAAGAGACCGACGATACCTATTTGAAGGTCTACCGTCTGGGTGATGACTTTTGGGACAACGACGCCTATTGCGTGACAAGCGATCCCGAGCGTGTGCGTCGCGCCATGGAGTCAGGCGGCAACGCGTGGCTCAAGGGCGAAGAGGCTCCCTGTCGCCCTGTCGTTGACGATGCCCCGGTATACAAGGCGAATATCTGGAGTGCCCGTTCGCGCGAGGAGCTCGCCGAGCTGCGCGAGCGTGTTGCCGCCGAGGTGCCGGAGCTCTCGCTCGTGTTTCCCAACAACCGCGTGCGCCTGTTCGACGTTCTTCCGACCGGCTGGGACAAGGGCTGTGCTGCGCTGGAGCTGGCGCGCGCTTTGGGCCTGACGCCCGACGAGGTGGCCGTATTCGGCGATTCCGATAACGATTTGCCCATGATCGATGCCGTTCCCAATTCCGTTGCAGTCGCCAATGCCAACGAGGCCGTCACGGCTGCCGCGCGCTGGCATATCGGCGCTGCGGCAGATGATGCGGTTGCCGGGGCTCTGCATCAGATTGCCGCCTGCGCCGCGACGGGGGAGATGCCGTCGTTTATGCGTCAGATGGACGCGACGGGTTTCGACGTCACGAACGTCTAGGG
>URZR01000164.1 GCA_900552425.1 uncultured Collinsella sp.
TGGCGCTCGCCCTGCTCGGCTTTAGCTTTGGCGCCCTGCTCGTCATCTACCCGCCGCTCACCGGTGGCGCCTTTGGCACCAGCAACATCGGCGTCAACTACGGCATCATGTTCCTGGGCTACGCCGCTTCTACCTGGATCAGCCAGCCCATCACCGCCGTGCTGTATCACGCCGAGGCCGGCAGCGCCGCCTACCAGCAGTCCTTCTACGGCGCCATCGTGATCGCCGCCATTGCCGTCGTGCTCACCGTCTACATGATGGTCTCCGACAGCAAGAAGAAGTCCGCCTAGTTTTACCGATGCGACAAAGGGACCGTCCCTTTGTCGCATTCCACCAGCCACCAGTATTAAGGAGTCGAAATGTCTGAGCTCAACCCCGTCCGCATTGCCGTCATCGGCGCCGGCGCCATGGGCCGCAACCACATCCGCTTTGTCACCGAGGAGCCCGAGGCCGAGCTCGTCGCCATCGCCGACGCCTTTGAGGGCGCCCGCGCCACGGCCGAGGCCGCCGGCGTGCCGTTTTACACCGATCCCGCCCAGATGATGGACGAGGTCAAGCCCGAGGCCGTCATTATCGCCACCCCCAACGACCTGCACCTGAGCGTTGCCCGCGAGGCTGTGAAGCGCAACATCGTGCCGCTGGTCGAAAAGCCGATCTCCAACGACCTGGAGGATGCCCAGGCTTTCGCTGCCGAGGCCGAGACCGCCGGCGTGCCCGTGCTCGTGGGTCAGCACCGTCGCCACAACCCCTTCGTCAACAAGGCCAAGGAGATCATCGAGTCCGGCGAGCTGGGCAAGCTCACCGTGTCGAGCTTCCACTACATGATCTATAAGAACGACGAGTATTTCGATGTCGAGTGGCGCCGCAAGAAGGGTGCCGGCCCGATCCTGGTCAACCTGGTGCACGACGTCGACCTGCTCCGCTACCTGCTGGGCGAGCCCGTTGCCGTCCAGGGCATGCAGTCCAGCGCCGCCCGCGGTTTTGAGACCGAGGACTCCGCCGTGGTCAACGTCCGTTTTGCCGATGGCGCGCTCGCAAGCATGACCATCTCCGACGCCACCGCCAGCCCCTGGAACTGGGAGGCAACCGCTCGCGAGGATCCGCAGTATCGCCCCTTCGACGCCGATGCCTACTTTATTGGCGGTACCAAGGGCGCCCTTTCGCTACCCCGCCTGCACCAGTTCTCCTACGACGGTGCCTCCAACTGGCACAAGCCGCTGCAGATGGAGATCCCGGCTGTGGACCCGGCGCTGCCGCACAAGATGCAGCTCAAGCACTTTGTGAAGGTCGTCCGCCGCGAGGTCGAGCCCGTCGTGACCCCCGCCGACAACGTCAAGACGCTCACGCTTCTCAACGCCATCAAGGAGGCCGCCGAGACCGGCCAGCTCGTCGAGCTGTAATGCCTTAGGGCAGACCGCGGCAGAAGCCCCATGCCGAGCCCCTCGGTCCGCCACCAATAAGCCCCTCTTCTTTGCCCCGCGAGCAGCCTCCTGCCCGCGGGGCATTTTGCTACCTTGCCGACGATTTTTCTGGGGCGGGGCTATTTTGTACCTCGGCTTGATTCGTTTGCCACGAAATGCGCCTATCTACTACGTTTAACCGATTACCCTCAACCATACCGAATTTCGCGAAATAAAAACCGCAGGTAGACGGCTTGCCGATTTTCGGAAAACCCAGGCATGGTCGACCTATACGGTTCAAACGTAGTAGATGGGCCGTTTTCATGGCGCAGCCCCAAAACAGTCTTTTAGGACGGGTGGTATCCTTGGTAGCTCTGTGCTGCAAACGCACCTCAAACGCAAGGAGTCCCATGGATCTTATCGCCCAGCTCGCCCGCGAGCTCAACCTTAAGTCCGCCAACATCGAAGCGGCCGTCAAGCTCATCGACGAGGGCAACACCATCCCCTTTATCTCGCGCTACCGCAAGGAGGCCACGGGCGGCATGGACGACGTCGCCCTGCGCGCCCTCGACGAGCGCCTGTCATACCTGCGCAATCTTGAGCAGCGCAAAGAGGACGTTATCCTGCTCATCGACGCCCAGGGTAAGCTCACGCCCGAACTCGAGCAGCAGATCCGCGAGGCCACGCAGCTCCAGCGTGTCGAGGACCTCTACAAGCCCTACCGCAAAAAGCGCATGACCCGCGCACAGAAGGCCCGCGAAGCCGGCCTGGAGCCGCTCGCCAACATGATCATCATGCAGGCCTCGGCCAAGGGCAGCGCGCTCGACGCCGCCGCAACATACGTCAACGAGGAGGCCGGCTTCGACACGCCCGAGAAGGCGCTTGCCGGCGCCGCCGACATCGTGGCCGAGACGGTGGCCGAGGATCCCGAGAACGTCGCCGACCTGCGCGCCTTTACGCAAAACACCGCCGATATCGTCGTCGAGGCCACCGACCCCACGGAGAAGACTCCCTACGAGCCCTACTACAACTTTGACGAGCCGCTGCGCCGTATTCCCAACCACCGCGTGCTGGCTATCGACCGCGGTGAGCGCGAGGGCAAGCTCCGCGTGCGCGTGAACGTCGACGGCGCCGCCGCCACGGCACGCCTCGGCAGCCGTTGGTCCCGACGCCAGGGCGTCTTCGCACCCGTCTTCGATGCCGCCATCGCCGACGGCTACAAGCGCCTCATGGCCCCCTCGCTGGAGCGCGAGGCCCGCGCCAAACTCACCGTTCGCGCCCAAACCGAGGCCATCAACGTCTTTGCCAAGAATCTCGAGGGCCTGCTCTCGGCACGCCCCGTGCGCGGCGCCCGTGTGCTCGCGCTCGACCCGGGCTACCGCACCGGCTGCAAGGTCGCCGTCATGGACGAGACCGGCAAGCTGCTCGACCACGGCGTGGTCTACCCCACCAAGCCGCGCCACGACGTCGCCGGCACCAAGCGCGAGCTCGCTCGCCTCGTCAAGAAGGACGGCGTCAACACCATCGTCATCGGCAATGGCACCGCTAGCCGCGAGACCGAGGAAGTCGTCTCGGAGTTCATCGCCGAGCAGGCTCCTGGGCTGCGATACACCATCGTCAACGAGGCCGGCGCATCGGTGTACTCCGCCTCCGAGCTCGCAAGCCAGGAGTATCCCGACCTGGATGTCACCGTACGTGGCGCCATGAGCCTGGGCCGCCGCCTGCAAGACCCGCTGGCAGAGCTCGTCAAGATTCCGCCCCAGTCCATCGGCGTTGGCCAGTACCAGCACGACCTTGACCAGGCCGAGCTTTCACGTACCCTGGGCCACGTGGTGGAGGACGTCGTCAACCGCGTGGGCGTCGACGTAAACACCGCGAGCGCAAGTCTACTGGGATACGTATCGGGCATTACGCCGAGCGTAGCCAAAAACATCGTGGCCTACCGCGAGGAAAACGGTGCCTTTACCGATCGCCGCCAGCTCAAGAAGGTCCCCAAGCTGGGACCCAAGGCATACCTCAACGCCGCGGGTTTCCTGCGCATCAGCGGCGGCAAGAACCCGCTCGACGCGACAAGCGTCCACCCCGAGAGCTACGAGGTGGCAACGGCCGTCCTGGAGCGTGCCGGTGTGGCGGCAAGCAAGCTCAGCCGTGGCGGAGTGCCCGATATCGAGCGCCGTCTGGGCAGTATCTCGACGCTGGCCAGCGACCTGGACTGCGGCACCCTGACGCTCATCGACATTGTCAACGAGCTCAAGAAGCCCGGTCGCGACCCGCGCGACGACGCGCCCGAGGTGGTCTTTAGCCGCTCGGCACTTTCCATCGACGACCTGGAGCCCGGCATGGAGCTCAAGGGCACGGTGCGCAACGTCGTCGACTTTGGCGCCTTCGTCGACGTGGGCGTGCACCAGGACGGCCTCGTGCACATCTCCAAACTGGCCAACCACTTTGTCAAACACCCGAGCGACGTGGTACGCGTCGGCGACACGGTGAAGGTATGGGTAGAAAAGGTCGATCGCGACCGCAAGAAGATCTCCCTCACCATGGTGCAGGGGAAGTAAACCGCCTAAAGCAAGGGTCCCCCCTCTCGCGACGTGCAAAATCGCGAGTATTCTGCAAATTCCGCCGTTCCGGATGCCCCTCAGAGCCGAAAAAGCAAAAACAGCCCCCGTTTTAGCGTCGTCAGAGCCAAAACGGGGGCTGTTCCATGCTTCACCCAGCTGGTAAAAGCCTTTACCTTGCTGAATACTCTCAATTTTGCACGGCGCAGGCGGGGGTACCTTTGTCCACGGCAGAATATGGAAGCCAATCACCAACCTACCGGCAAGCTCGTGTCGGCAGCCCGGCCTTTCCTTTGCCTAGCGCGACCCTCGCG
>URZR01000165.1 GCA_900552425.1 uncultured Collinsella sp.
TCAGGACGCGATAGCTGTAGACGGTGTCCATAAAGCGCTTGGAGCCCGGGTTCATGATGGGGGCATCCAGGCCTGCTCCGAAGGCAGCAGCCAAAAAGACCGAGCCCAGCAGCGGGCGGGCTGGCAGGCCAAAGCTGATGTTCGATACGCCGAGTGCGCATTTGACGCCCAGGCGCTCCTTGCACATAGACATGGCGCGCAGGATCTGCTCAGCCTGGCGCTGGTTGGTCGAGGCGGTCATGACCAGGCAGTCGATGAGGATGCGGTCCGGGCCGATGCCGTAGCGGGCGGCCTCGGTCACGATGCGCTCGGCGATGGCGAAGCGAGCCTCGGCGGTATCGGGGATGCCGCCCTCGTCGAGCGTGAGGCCGACGACGTTGGTGCCATAGTGGGCGACCAGCGGGAAGATTTCGTCCATGATCTGCTGCTTGCCGTTAACCGAGTTGATGATGGGCTTGCCGGCGTAGCGGCGCACGGCGGCCTCGACGGCGGCGGGGTCGGTGGAGTCGATCTGCAGTGGCAGCAGCGTGGAGCCTTGGAGCTGCTCGGTCGCTTGCTGGATGACCTTGACCTCGTCGATCTCGGGCAGGCCGACGTTGACGTCCAGGATGTCGGCGCCCTGCTCCTGCTGGCTGATGCCCTGGCTCACGACGTAGTCCAGGTTGCCGTCGCGCAGGGCCTGCTGCAGGCGCTTTTTGCCGGTGGGGTTGATGCGCTCGCCGATGACGGCGATCTTGTGGCCGTCGCAGGGGAGGTCCACGACCGTCTGGGCGCTCGTGACCGACATGCTGGGCTTGCGGTGACGCGTGCAGGGCGTGTGGTTGTCGATGAGGGTGCGAAGTGCCGCCATGTGCGCCGGCGTGGTGCCGCAGCATCCGCCGACGACGCTCACGCCGTCCTCGATCATGCCGGCGACGGCCTCGGCGTATTCGGGTGCCTGGATATCAAAGACGGTATTGCCGTCATCGTCCACGCGGGGCAGTCCCGCATTGGCCTGCACCATAACGGGCTTGTCGGTGACGGTGAGCATGCGCGCGGCGAGTCCTCGGAGCTCGGCCGGGCCCTGGCTGCAGTTGATGCCCAGGACGTCGGCGCCGATGGCGTCAAGGGTGATGGCGGCGACCTCGGGGCTCGTGCCCAAGAAGGTGCGGCCGTCTTCCTCAAAGGTCATGGTGGCAAAGACGGGCAGGTCAGAATTCTCGCGGCAGGCGAGGACTGCCGCCTTGATCTCGGCAAGATCGGTCATAGTCTCGATAATAAAGAGGTCCACACCCGCAGCGACGCCGGCGCGCACCTCCTCGGCAAAAAGGTCGTAGGCCTCGTCAAAGCTGAGGGTGCCCAGGGGGCGCAGCAGGGCGCCGATGGGGCCGATGTCGCCGGCGACGTAGCGGGCGCCGGCCACGCGGGCGCAGGTGACGGCCGCGGCAAAGACGTCTGCAACGGTGGCGGCGCCGTCGAGCTTGTGGGCGTTGGCGCCAAAGGTGTTGGCGGTGATCACGTCGCAGCCGGCCTCGACGTACTGACGCTGGATATCGGTGATGACCTGGGGCTCCTCAAAGTTGAGCAGCTCGGGCAGGGCTCCGGCTTTCATGCCGGCCGCCTGCAGCATGGTGCCCATGCCGCCGTCGAACAGCAGGTGTCCCGTGCCCTCGATGGCGGCGCGCAGACGATCGTTCTTAATGCGAAGGTCGTCGATTGTGCGCGTCTTGTATGCAGCGCCTTTGCGGCGTGCGGCATCAACGGGAGCCGCCAGCGCAGCACCGTCAGAATCATGAGTGATAAGCGGGGTAAACATCGGTGGGCTCCTAGTGGCTGGAATAGCAGGTGGTGTGGGCGGCGCGGAAGCGGCAGTGCTTACGCATGCGGCAGATAGTGCAGGTGGGGCGGCTCTGGGCGTCGTGGACCTCGCCATCGAACAGACCGATCACCGCGGTCACGCTCTTGGTGGGCATGAGCAGGCTGGTCGGTGTGACGGTAAGCCCAATGAGCCGCGTGGCGTTGAGTGCAGCCACGATCGAGCGCTGGGCCGTAAGCGGGCAGTCGCCGTAGCCGGGACTGAAGCGCCAGTTACCGGCGAGTCCGTGTGCGGCGGCCGCAGCCTTGACCTGCTGGTCCATCTGCTCGACGGCGGCTTCTACATAGGCAGAGCATGCAGCGTCGAGCACGGCTCCCTCTAGGGGCTGCTGGGCTCCCGTGGTACGCAGGCGACGCTCGGCGTCCATGCCGAGGGTGCATGCCATGAGCGCGGCAAAGCGGGCATCTTTGAGATGTCGATAGATGTCGCGACCCCGCAGCTCAACGTTGGTGCCAACCAAGCGAATGCAAGGCTCGCCCTGTTCATCGACGCCCGTGGCATCGATGGCAAATACGCGGCGCACGCCACGGGGCTCAATGTCTAGCTCCAGACGCTCAACGACAAGCTCAATTCGTCGTGACAGCTCGGGCTCAATCTGCTGGCCGCCGTAGCCCAGATAACGCAACATCTCGGCACGGTCGATGCGAGGGTGGTGGGCAGCGTCGATACGGTAAAGCGCCGGCGACGCAAGGTCGGCCGGCACTTCGACAACGGTTGTATCGATGTGCGGTTTTTCCATTACCCCAGGCGCTCCATAATGGTTGCGGCGATTGCAGGACGATTCATAGTGTACAGGTGCAGACCGGCGGCGCCGTGCTCCTTAAGGTCGCAAAGCTGACGGGCGGCATAATCTACACCGGCTGCCTGTAGGCTCTCGGGGTCGTTCTCGTACTTGGCGAGGATCTTGATGACGGGGGAAGGTAGCGATGCACCGCACATAAAGACCATGCGGCTGATCTGTGACTTGCCCATAAACGGCATGATGCCCGCGGTAATGGGCACGGTGATACCGGCCTTGTCGGCAAGCTCACGAAAACGGTAGAAGCACTCGTTGTCAAAGAAGAGCTGCGTCACAAAGAAGCTCGCGCCGACATCTTGCTTTTGCTTGAGGTATTCGACCGAAGCGTTGAGATCCTCACAGGCAATGTGGCCCTCGGGGTAGGCTGCGGCGCCCACGCAAAAGCCGGCGTCGACGAGCTCGGGGATGAGGTCGCGGGCGTAGGCGTAGTCCGAGGCGGGCTTGTCGTCCTCGGTCGCGCCGGCAGGGAGATCGCCACGCAGGGCCAGGATGTTTTCCACGCCGGCCGAGCGATTCTCGTCGATCTTGGTGGCGATATCGGCGTGCGACCGGCCCACGCAGGTAAGGTGTGCCACCGAGGGTGTATCGAATTCGCTCGTAATCATATGCGCGATGGGGGCGGTGGTGGCACCGTTGCCCGAGCCGCCGGCCGAGCAGGTGACCGAGACAAAGCTCGGCGAAAGCTTGCACAGATTGCCTGCCACTTCGCGAGCCGTGTCGAGGGTCAGCTCGCCCTTGGGCGGGAACATCTCAAACGAAATGGGCGCGGTGCCCTGGGATGCTGCCTGCTTAAAAACCTCGTCGACGCGCATATCGTGCTCCTTTAGATACGTAATAGTGTGATGTGTTGTAAGGATTCTACAGCACCACTGTGTCACGGTGGAGTTTCACTCGCTATTTGAGGATACTAATCAAAGATGCCTTGCTATCGGCTTTATCTATAACAGAGCGGCTAATCTAGGCACGGACTATAAAGACTGGTATTTGATGCGAAATACCAGTCAATTTAGCCCCGTCCTAAATTGACTACCCTTAAACCATGCGGGGAGGTCTGCAATTTATACAGTTCATTGGCTGTTAAGGGTGGCAATACTGCCGCGATGCGGTAACCTCATTGATTGGTTTCGCGACAGCAACACAACGGTAATGTCGCGGAAACACGGCGAGCCTAAGCTATGACTCGTTCGTTAGTAATCAACACCGCTTCTCACGCGGTGCCGATACGAAGGGAGTTCCGTATGGCCGATCTTACTGACCGCTTCGGGACCATGGTGTTCTCTGAGGAAGTCATGAAGGACTACCTCCCCAAGGACATTTGGAAGCGCCTTGCCGCAACCCTCGAGGAGGGTGAGCCGCTCGACCTGGATGTGGCCAACGCCGTCGCTCACGCCATGAAGGTTTGGGCCATCTCCAAGGGTGCTACGCACTACGCGCACTGGTTCCAGCCGCTTTCGGGCATTACTTCCGAGAAGCACGATAGCTTCCTCGAGCCCAACCACGACGGCACCGCCATTACCAAGTTTACGGGCAAAAACCTCATTCAGGGCGAGCCGGACGCCTCCAGCTTCCCCAACGGCGGCCTGCGTGCCACCTTCGAGGCCCGTGGCTACACCG
>URZR01000166.1 GCA_900552425.1 uncultured Collinsella sp.
CGCAGGCGGGGTCGTAAGGCATGTCGCCAGTCAGATACTCCCAATCGTTGGCCTTGAGGTCGTACATGACCAGGCCGCCCATCTCACCAATGTAGGAGTTGAGGCCGAGCACGCGCGCGTCCTCGTGGATCATGGTACGGTTGCGGCCCGAGGTGGGAACCACCTGAATACCAGCGCGGGCAAGTGCCACGACGGCCTCGACGAGTTTGGTCGAGGGGTTGCCGTCGTTGTCGCGCAGCACGCACGAGCCGGGCGCGAGCATCGTGGCATCCAGGTCGGTAAAGACGTACTTGACCTTGGCCAAGCGCTCGCGCATCTCGCCCGAAAGCTCGGCAACGGTCGGCAAGGTGTTGTGGGACATGGTTACTCCGTTTACGTAGAAGGGTTTGGACTTGGACGGCATGTTTTGATTGAGGGAACACGCTTATGGCGACAGCGCACTCAGGGCGCCGCCGCCATCATGGTTCATTAGTCAAACTGGGTAACATCGATCAGGCGATTGGCCAGCGAAAGGTCGCTCTCGATGGGCACGAACTCGTCGCCCACGTGCATGAGCTCCTCGTCACCCTTTGCCAGCAGCAAGACAATGGTGGGAGCATCGGGGTTGACGTACTCCTCGCGCGCCGCCTTGAACGCCGCATGCACAGCGGCTTCGCGGTCGAGGATGATCTTGTTCGGCGTATCGTCGGGAACATGCTCGGCAAGCTCGCGACAGACCTTCATCGGGTCCTCGTGAGCCGGGTCCTCGTTGGCAAAGATCATCAGGTCGGAATATGGTGCGGCCTCGCGCGGAAGCTGCTCGCGGCGCTCCTGCGCCTTGCCGCCGGCAGCGCCAAACACTGCAATGACTGGACTAGCGGGAAACGCGCGCTTGACCGACGAGAAAAGCGAACGGAACGAAAGCTGGTTGTGCGCATAGTCAACGACGCAGATCACGCGGCCGTCCTTCGACTCCACGACCTCCATACGGCCCGGCACACGCAGTTTGGAGAGGCCCTTCTTGATAGCCTCGATACCGATGCCGATCTCGCGCGCAGCGGCGATAGCGACCAGCGCGTTTTCCACGTTAAAGTCGCCCGCGATGCCCAGCAGGACCTTCTCCCCCGCCTCGGACTCGTCGGCACACAGGCCATGCAGGTTAAACTCGATGTTAAAGCCGACCATGCGCACATCGCTCGCCCACAGGCTTGCCTCGGGATGCTCGACGCCAACGGTCACCAAGCGCTCGGCCGTCGACGCTGCCTCCAACACACGGTCAACCTCTTCGGTGCCCAGATTCACCACGGCGGTCTTTGCCTGGTCAAAGATCCTGAGTTTGCTCTCAAAATAATCCTCAAACGTGGGGTGTTCGATCGGTGAGATGTGGTCACGGCCGATGTTGAGGAAGCACGCCACGTCAAACGGCAGATTCTCGACGCGTTGGTACTTGAGCGCCTGGCTCGAGACCTCCATGACCATGGACTGGCGACCTGACGTGCGGCAGTTGGCGATATGGCGCCAGACCTCGGGGGCCTCGGGCGTAGTATTGGTGCTCTCGTAGCACTCGATGCCATCGTCGGTACTCACCGAGCCGATCATGCCGCAGGACTCGCCCGCCGCTTTGATGATGGACTGGAGCATAAAAGCGGTCGTGGTCTTTCCCTTGGTACCGGTGATACCCACGATCTTGACGTCGTGGTCGGGACGGTCGTAGACCTCCGGCGGCAACAGGGCCATGGCCGTGCGAACGCCATCAACAACCAGCATCGCAGCACCGCTCTCCTGCGCCAGCGGCTCCAGAGACTCGACCAGCGACTCCTCGCACACAAATGCGACGGCGCCCGCATCGAGCGCCATGCTCAAAAACGCGGGCTTAAAGGCAGTGCCTTTGCAAAAGAACACGTCACCCGCCGAGACCGTACGCGAATCAAACGAGCAGCCGGTCACGGCACGCTCGTCAACCTGCTCTGACGCGCGCAGCTCGCCGCACACATCGAGAAGCTTGGCAAGCGTATCGACCGTGGTCACGGTCGCGGAATCCGAATGGTGCATCTTTCGCCTTTCTCAGCCATTTGGCAGGGACGGTTTTTATAGTAACTGAAACGCACCACGCAAAAACGGCTCCCGGAGGAGCCGTTACGCGCAGGCGTTCGTAAGCCGAGGCTAGGCAGCCTGAACAGCGGGCTGGTCCTCGTCGATAAAGAAGCGCTTGTACCACACCAGGAACACGAGCGGCGTATAGATCTTGCGCTGGAAATCGCCCTTGCCCGCAAAGTGCAGATCGAGCAGGTGCATGAGCTCGTCGGTATCGAAGAACTCGCTTGCCCACGGCGCGGTGAAGTACTCCTTGACATAGTCGTACCACTTTTGCTCGCGCAGCCAGTAGACAATCGGCACCGGGAAGCCCACCTTGGGACGGGTGGCCCACTCATCGGGCAGCGACTTGTTGGCAGCGTGGCGGAGTACCTGTTTGTTGCCGTTCTCGTTGATGCGGTAGCGATCGGGAATGTGCTCGGCGAACTCCATGACTTTGCGGTCCAGGAAGGGCACGCGCAGCTCCAGCGAGTGCGCCATGCACATCTTGTCGGCCTTGAGCAGAATGTCGCCCGGGAGCCACATGTTCATATCCAGGTACTGCTTCTTGACCAACTCGGGCTGACCCTTCACGCGCGCATAGATGGGGGCGGCAAGCTCGAAGGCGCCATCGCCGGTGTTGTACTCGGGCTTGAGCACGCCGTCGACCTCGCGCTCCGGCCATACCAGAGCCTGTCCCAGGAACGACTTCTCGGGGATCTCGGCACCCTTGACCAGGAAGTTATGTCCCTTGAAGTACGGCATATGCAACGCCAGGTTACCGAGCGCGCGACGGATGGGCAGCGGCACCATCTTTTTGTACTTGCGCACCGGAACCGTGTCCTCGTAGTAGGCGTAGCCGCCAAAGAGCTCGTCGGCGCCTTCGCCCGAAAGCACGACGGTGACGTCCTTGCGCGCCATCTCGGCCAAGAACCACAACGGCACAGACGACAGGTTGGACTGTGGCTCGTCCATGTGATACTGAATGTCCTCGAGTGCGCCAAAGAACTCGTCGGCGGTGATCATCTTGCGAACATTCTCGACGCCAAGCTTGTCGGAAAGTTCCTTGGCGTAGTTAGTCTCGTTGAAATTCTTGTAATCGAAGCCCACCGAGAAGGTCTTGTCGGGCATGAGGCAAGCGGCGATGTAGCTGGAGTCGACGCCGCCGGAGAGGAACGACGCGACCTTGACGTCGGCGATGCGATGGGCCTCGACGCTCTCGTGCACGACCTCGTCCAGCTCGTCGACGTACTCCTCGAACGGCTTCTCGACGGCAGAGTAATCGCAATCCCAGTAGCGCTCGATGTTCATCTTGCCGGTCGGGATGTCTACGGTAAAGTAATGCGCCGGCGGCAGCTTGTAGACCCCCTCGAAGAAGGTCTCCTCGGTTGCCGAATACTGCAGCGTCATGTACGGACGCAGGGCCTTTTTGTTGACCGCCTTGTGGAAGTGCGGGTAGTCCAGGAAGCTCTTGATCTCGGAACCGAAGAGCACGCCCGGAGCGCCGTCGCCCGCATCGGCCATGGGATAGTAGTAGAGCGGCTTGATGCCAAAGATATCGCGGGCGCCAAAAAGCTTGTTCTTCTTCTTGTCCCAGATGACGAAGGCGTACATACCGCGCAGGCGATCGAGGACGGCCTCGCCCCACTCCTCGTAGCCGTGCAGGAGGCTCTCGGTGTCGGCGCCGCAGTGGAACTTGTAGCCCTTGGCCTCGAGCTCGGAACGGAGCTCTTGGAAGTTGTAGATCTCGCCGTTGAAGACAATGACGACGCTACCGTCCTCATTGGCCATGGGCTGAGCGCCGGCCTCGGTCAGGTCGAGGATCGACAGGCGGCGGAAGCCCAGGGCAACGCGGCCGTCGATAAACTGGCCGCCCATGTCGGGACCACGATGGACGATGCGGTCCATCATCTTGGTGAGCACCTCGGATTGGTTATCCGTCCCACCGACAAAACCGACAAAACCGCACATATACTATCCCCTCTGCTGTTGCTGGGTATCAAATCGAATCAGTAGCTTTTGAGTATACCCGAGGGCGTAAAGAGGGGCGGAATGTTCAGGCAATCTCAACTGAATCAGCTCCGCGCCGACACGCGCCGGTTACCTTTAATGGATATGAGATGAATGAGGCGATTGTTTTGCTATACTCTCTCCGCACGGGCGATTGGCGCAACGGTTAGCGCAGGTGCTTTACACGCACAAGGCTGGGGGTT
>URZR01000167.1 GCA_900552425.1 uncultured Collinsella sp.
TTCAAAAAAGAGACGCGTATGAGATGGCTCATGGGCGTCCTGTCCAGATAACCGAGCATACGACGGTAACCGAGCTGCAGCCCAGCCTGTCCGATGTCGTGTGCGCAAACAAAAAGCTGCAGATTGGCTTTATCGTTGCGCTCGTGGTGCTGGCGCTGCTGTCGGGCTTTGTAGCTCGTCCGCATTTTGCCGATACCAAGACTTGGGACTCCACCATCGAGGTCATCGATCAAAAGAAAGGTAACGTACTGGCGCTCACGACCTCGTGCGTGGCGCTATCTGCGGGCATTACCGCGCTGCCGGGTGATACGGGAACGCCGGTTGCCGAGCAGCTCGCGCAGCTTTCAGGCAACTTGGGCATCGTGCTTGCCGCGCTCTATCTCGAGAAATATCTGCTGACTATTTTGTGGTCGGTTGGCCTAGGCACCTTAATCCCGTTTGCGTTGGTGCTCTTTGCGGTGTCGCTTGGCATTCATGGGCGCTGGAGCACGAGCGCCGTCCTGCGCCGCGTGGCGACTCGCGTGCTGGTGGTTGCCATGATCGGCATGGCGTTGGTGCCTGCAAGCGTATGGGTGTCGCAAAAGGTCGACGAAACGTATCGAGTGAGCATCGAGGCAGCCGAGCAAAAGGCGGCCGACGCTGTGAGTGCGGCAGATAGCGACAGCTCCAAAGCAAGCAAGAAAAAGACCGAGTCCACAGAGTCCAAGAGCGTGCTTGAGCAGCTTGCCGACGGTGCCTCGGGTCTCGTCACGTCGGTGACCAGCGGCGCCAAGCAGATGACCGATGAGATCGTGCAACAGGTGACCGACCTCATCGAAGGCGTCATCGTGATGATCGTGACCTCGTGTGTGATTCCTCTACTGGTGCTCGTGGCGTTTCTGTGGCTGGGCCACACCCTGCTGGGGATCGATATCTCCGGCCCGGCGAACTATCTGACGGGCCGCTTTCTGAGTGCTCCGTCCAAGCACGCCAAAAAGGGTGGGCAGTTCGAGTAACTTAAACAACTGTATATACCGAGGCATACCGCCGAAGGGCGGCCGAGATGCGTTCTCGGCCGCCCTTTTTGTTTGTTGAATACGTGGTAAGCCGGGCCTTCCCTGAGCCTAAACGGTCGCCAATCATCCGCGAACGGTATTTGTTCAAAAAAGAACAAAGATAAACAAATAGTTATTGCAGTAAATGTTTGAATGTGTTCAAATAAACATGAACAGTGAAGAACCGCACATTCAGATGCCCGGACCTGAACGCGATTCAACACTTCCAAACAGAAACTACGCACCTGCGTATCTCTCAAGGAGGATGTCATGAGGGTTGTAATCGCTTCCGATGCCGACGGTATGTCGATGAAGGAGTCCATCAAGGAGATGCTCATCGCCGACGGTCACGAGGTCGTCGACTATTCCGAGACCCCTGCTGCGGACTTTGTCGATTCCGCGACCGCCGTTGCCAAGGACCTGCTGGAGCACAAGGATTCCCAGGGCTTCGCATTCGATAAGTACGGCGTCGGCTCCTATATGGCCGCCGTCAAGATCAAGGGCATGGTCGTCGCCAACATTTCCGACGAGCGTTCCGCTTACATGACCCGCGAGCACAACGGCTCGCGCATGGTCACCATGGGCCCGGGCGTTGTGGGCACCGAGGTCGCCAAGAAGATCGCCCGCGAGTTCCTGCGCGCCCAGTACGCCGGCGGCCGTCACCAGATCCGTGTCGACATGCTCAACAAGATGGCCTAACGAGAGCCACCGAGAACTCGAACTTCTACCTCAACTTGTGAATTCAGACGAAAGGACGTTCTGATGAAGAAGACCATCGCAATCGGTTGCGACCATATCGTTACGGACGAGAAGATCTATCTGGCCGACCGCCTGGAGCAGGCTGGCTACAAGGTGCTCGACTGCGGCACCTACAGCCACACCCGTACGCACTATCCCATCTACGGTAAGGCCGTGGGCGAGGCTGTTGCTAGCGGCAAGGCCGACTTTGGCGTGGCCCTGTGCGGCACCGGCATCGGCATCACCAACGCCGTCAACAAGGTTCCCGGCGCCCGCTGCGCGCTGGTCCGCGACATGACCTCTGCCCTGTATGCCCGTCGCGAGCTCAACGCCAGCATCGTGGGCTTTGGCGGCAAGATCACCGGCGAATTCCTGATGGCCGACATCATGCTTGCCTTCCTGGAGGAGCCCTACGAGAAGACCCCCGAGCACGATGCCCTGATCGCCAAGATCGACGCCTGCAACAAGGCCGACGCCGAGGCTCAGGCCGACCCGCACTTCTTTGACGAGTTCCTCGAGAAGTGGGACCGCGGCGAATACCATGACTAGCGGGTATCCGGCGTAATTTACTAGTCCGTTGACGGCTCGCGTTTCTGTGAGGGGCGCGGGCCGGTTTTCTATCAGCCCCACTGACTCGGCGGGCTGGCGTACGAAAGGGAAGGCTCCTATGGAGTTTGTTCTTGATAACGGTTCTATTCGTGTGGCACTGAGCACGGCTGGAGGATCGTTCACTTCGATTAAAGCCAATGGTCGCGAGTACCTGTGGCAGGGCGATCCTTCGGTCTGGTCGGGACAGGCGCCCATTTGCTTCCCGATTTGCGGTGGCCTTCGTGACGGCCGCGCGATGACTATGGGCGGCCGCGAGGTCAAGCTTGCCCGCCACGGCTTTGCCCGCAAACAGGAGTGGAAGCTCGAGGAGCAGAGCGACAACATGGTTGCGCTGAGCCTGAGCTCTGCCGACCATGCCGAGTTGCTCGAGCAGTACCCGTATCCGTTTAAGATCGTTGCTCGTTACGCGATCGATTCGGAAAAGGTGGCCGTGTCGTACGAGGTGACCAATGAGGGTACCGAGGACATGCCATTCTTTGTGGGTGGTCACCCCGGCTTTAAGTGCCCGCTCGACGAGGGCGAGTCCTATGACGATTACGAGCTCCGTTTTGAGCAGCGTGAGGCCGCCGAGCTTTGTACTGCCGTCCCCTCGACGGGCCTGATTGATGTTGAGCATCGCAGCAAGAACCCCATGATCGGCCAGAACCTGTCGCTGACCCACGAACTTTTCGACTTCGCGGAGACCATCTTTGACGTGCTCGAGAGCCGCGTGGTTACGCTGACCAAGAAAACCGAGGACAAGGGCGTGCGCCTGACGTTTCCCGATATGCCATACCTGATTGTGTGGAGCAAGCCCGAGGGCGACTTTGTGGCCGTGGAACCGTGGGGCGGTCTGTCCACCTGCTCCGACGAGGACGATATTCTGGAGCACAAGCGCGGCTGCCTGGTGGCCAAGCCGGGGGAGACCGTCACCCGCGGCTTTGAGATCGAGATCCTTTAACGAGCTATCGTATGTTTGGGGTGGGTCATGCCGCCCCGGAACAGGAGTTCAATATGATTCTGACTGTTACCATGAACCCGTCGATTGATACGCGCTATCAGCTCGACAAGCTGATCATCGACGACGTGAACCGCGTGACGCCCGAAAAGACTGCTGGCGGTAAGGGCCTCAACGTGAGCCGTGTGCTGCTGCAGCTGGGCGACGACGTGCTCGCGACTGGCCTGCTCGGCGGCCACATGGGTGCCTATATGGCCGAGCTTATGGATGCCGACGGCGTCAAGAACGACTTTGTGCCCATCGCCGGTGAGACGCGCATTTGCCTGAATATTCTGCACGAGGGCAATCAGACCGAGCTGCTGGAGAGCGGCCCGCAGATCGCCCCGGCCGAGCTCGAGGCCTTTACGGCCAAGTTCGCCGAGCTTGCAGCGAAGGCGGACGTTGTGACGCTTTCGGGCTCGCTGCCGCGCGGCGTCGATGCCGGCTACTATGCCGAGCTCATCAAGATCGCCGAGAAGGCGGGCGCCAAGGTGCTGCTCGACACCTCGGGTGCATCGCTGGAGGCCGCGCTGGAGTCCGACGCTAAGCCCGAGCTCGTAAAGCCCAACCTGACCGAGATTAACGGCCTGCTGGGTACGTCCTTTACGACCGATGATGTCGATGCCCTGCGCGAGGCGCTTGCCGCCGATGACCGCTTTGCCGGTATTCCCTGGGTTGTCGTTTCGATGGGCGCTGCCGGTTCGGTGGGCTTCCATGAGGGTCGTGCGTTCCGCGCCAAGACGCCCGCGATTGCGGCTGTGAACGCGACGGGTTCCGGCGATTCGACCATCGCCGGCTTTGCGCATGCGATTGCTGCTGATGCCGACGACGTCACGGTGCTCAAGACCGCC
>URZR01000168.1 GCA_900552425.1 uncultured Collinsella sp.
GCGCGCGTGCAGCTCGGTGGCGAAATGGGTGCCCTGCAAAATTTGCAGTGTGTCCGTGTAGCTGGTGCCGTCGATCTCATATTTGACCGTGATGATGTAGACGTAATCGGTGTTGTCCCCATTGACAGAGTAGGAGGTGTGCTCCTTCGCTTTCATGTCGGTAATGCGATAGGCGTCCGGCAAAATCACGCTGGTGTAGGTATGCTTGCGGTAAATATCCACCCCCAGCACAATAAGGATGGAAAACAGTATGCCGATCCCGCAGACGGCCAGCGCCGCCAGCAGGGACGACGGCAAGTCGCCCTCGAGTGCCACCACGGCGCGCGACGCACCGTGGGCCTGGGCGTTGTCGCGCACGGCGAGCACCAGCGCCTGCCACAGCCACTCCTCGGAACGGAACTCGGGCAGTTCGTGATCTTCCAGGGCATCAAGCATCACGCCGCGCTGAATCTCCTGAACCAGCAGGCTCTCCTCAAAACACGGCGCTTGGGCCACCACGCGACCGCAGTCGTCGAGCACAAACGAACCGCCGGTATACACCGACTCGTCATAGGCACCGACCGGCGCCATACAGGCAAACCACACGCTGCGCTTGGATGCGATCTTGCGGTAGGCGCCGCTGCGAACGGCGGCAATAGCGGCAGTCTCGCGGTCGGTCATGTCAAACGCATTGAATTGGAAATACGCAATGAGGTCAACACCGGTCGGCAACATCTCGAGTTCGCGGTCCAAGTCAAAAATCACGGCGATGCGCACGCCGTCCACGTCGAACACCGGCGGCGCCCAACGCGTGTCGTTGTTCTCGCCACGCTGCAGGGCAATGCTCGAACGCGCCGGCACCACATGACCGTCCTTGAGCATCATGTAGTCGAGCAGCGGCTGACCCTCAAACGAAACCGCCGCGGGCACGATGCAGATCATGTCAAGCTCCTGGATGCGCTCGGCGACACCAGTCAAGCCGGCAAGCATGTCGTGCTCAAAGTCGGCAGCGCCCACCAGGCCACCGGGCATGGCGCCCATAAAGAGCGGAGCCGGAACGCACAGCACGCGCGCCCCGCGCTCGTGGGCCAGACGAGCCTGGTCCTCGATGCGGCCGCAAATGCCCTCAATATCACCCAGGCGCATATCGATCTGTGCAAGCGCGAGCTTCATGGCTCAGCCCTTTCCGTCGTAAACCATCGAAATCGTAGTAAAAGCGCCGGCCGCATGATGCAGTCGGCGCTCGCATGTGCATATGCTAGCTATGATACCCCGAGCGGGGGCGCGCTCCTAGAACGTCGCGGACCACAGCCCGTGCAGGTTGCAGTAGGCATAGACGGTACCGGTCTTGGAACCGCCGGCAAAAAACGTCGCGGGCTTCATGCCGGGCTCAAGGTAATGGACCTCTAAGCGGCCCTCGGCCTCAAGGGCGATCCACTCAATATAGTGCTCGGGCAGGCTGGGGTGCTCGACCGAGCCAACGCATGCGCGAATCACGTGACCGTCGCGCTCGGTCTCGACAACAGGCACGTGCTTCTCGTGCGCCGCGTCCTCAGTGTTTGCGGTCAGTTCCGTGCAACCGGCAGGGGTTGCAACGTCGTTGCCAAGGGCGGCAATGAGCTTACCGTCGGGGTCCTTAAAGAATTTCGCCATGATGTTCTCCTTTGCTGACGTGCCAATGTTCTTGATGGTTCTTATGCCCAAAGGCAGACAAACCATCCACGGCATTGCAAATGAACACATAACGGGCGGGGACGATGGGGCAGCGTGCGCTATCCGCCCTGGCGGCCCCACCCGAGCGGGTTAGCGCCCGTCGCCGCCCAGCAGCGCCAGAACATCTTCGCGGGTAAACAGCGCCGACGAGATGCCGTCGCCGCCGAGCACGCTGTTGACCAGGTCGCGCTTGGACTCCTGCATCTGCATAATGCGCTCCTCGATCGTGTCCTTGGCGATGAGCTTGTACACGGTCACGGTATGTTGCTGGCCAATACGGTGCGCGCGGTCGGTCGCCTGGTCCTGCGCTGCCACGTTCCACCACGGGTCGTAGTGGATGACCACGTCGGCCGCCGTCAGGTTAAGGCCCACGCCGCCCGCCTTGAGCGAAATCAAAAAGACCGGAACCTCGCCCGCTTGGAACTGCGCGACCATCTTGGCGCGGCTCTCCTTAGACGAAGCGCCCGTAAGCTTGAGGAAGGCGATGTCCTCTTTGGACAGACGCTTGCCGATGATATCGAGCATGCCCGTAAACTGGCTGAACAACAGGATGCGGTGCCCACCGTCGAGTGCGCCGTGCACGAGCTCCATGCACGTATCGAGCTTGGCGCTTCCCGCCTTGTAATCCTCGTAGTGTAGACGCGGATCGCAGCAGATCTGGCGCAGCTTGGTGAGCTCGGCGAGCACCTTGAGCTTGTCTTTCTTAAACTCCCCGGCCTCGCGGTGCTGCACCTGCTGGGCGATGCGGTCCTGGTTTGCCAGGTAGAGCTTGCGCTGCTCGCCGGTGAGCTGAGCCACGACGGTGTCCTCGATCTTCTCGGGCAGATCGGCCACCACGTCTTCCTTAACGCGGCGCAGCACAAACGGCGACACGAGCGCTTGCAAGCGAGCGGCGCTGTCACCCTCGGCGTGCTCGACCGGGCTTTCGAAGCGCTTGGCAAACGACTCGCGCGTGCCAAGCAGGCCCGGCATCAAAAAGTCGAAGATGCTCCAGAGCTCGGACAAGCGGTTTTCGATGGGCGTGCCCGTCAGGGCAAAGCGCGCGCCGGCAGGCAGGCGCTTTGCGGCGCGCGCCACCTGCGTGAGCGGGTTTTTAATGTACTGGGCCTCGTCGAGCACCACGCGGGCAAAGTCCTGCTCGGCGTACTCATCGATGTCGCGGCGCATGAGGTCATACGACGTCACGACCACGTTGTGCTCGGCTGCGCCGACAATTTGCACGCGGCGTTGCGCCTTGGCGCCCACGATGGCGCACACATCAAGCGAGGGGGCAAAGCGCTCCAACTCGGCAGCCCAGTTGTACACGAGCGACGCGGGACATACCACGAGCGTGGGCTTGGTGTCCCCCGCCTCCACGCGCGCCAGGATATGCGCGATCATCTGCAGCGTTTTGCCCAAGCCCATATCGTCGGCCAAGATGCCGCCAAGGCCCAGGTGCTCGAGCGAGCCGAGCCACTGATAGCCGTCGACCTGATAGCCACGCAGCGTGGCCTTGAGCGAGGCGGGCCCCGTAAAGTCCATCTTGCCGAGCGTGTCCAGGCGCTCGACGGTACGGCGGAACGCAGCGTCGCGATCGGCCTCGAGCGCCGGCGTACGCGCGAGCATGCTATCGACAAATAGGGTGCTCGACGCGGGAAGCGACACGCCATCGAGCAGGTCGACGGCATCGACGCCCAAGTCCTCGGCAAGGCCAAACGCGGCACGAGCGCCCTCGTCCAGGCGAACGATGTCGCCAGACGTGAGACGCGCAAACGTCTGGTGGCGCTTATACGAATCGAGATAGATGGCAAGGTCGGCCGCCGAAAGCCCGCTCGCACCCAGCTCGACGTCGAGCAGGTTGCTCTTGACGGTGGCACGCACCGAAAGCTTGGGCGCAGGGCGGACCGAGATCTGGCGCAGGCGGTCGCTGAGCATGACCTCGCCCAGCTCGGACAAAGCCGCCAGCCCCTCGGTCAGCAGGCAGAACAGGCGAGCGTCATCGCGTTCCTCAAACGCCAGGCCGCCCTCGTAAAAGTCGAAATACGGGGCCGCCGTGTCCATAACGCGAAACTCTGCCACCTCGTCGCGCGGCGGCACGCCCGGGCGCCGCTCTTCGAAGGGGCTGCCCGGAGCGCCCAGGCTAAAGAGATCTGTCGACCAGTCGCCGTAGGTAACCGTAATCTTGCAGGTCACAAGACCATCGTCGACGCCGATCGCCATAGCAAAGCTCGGCTCGGGTGCCACGGTATCGAGCGCGGCGGGCGCGGTGAGGTCGGTGTAGTCGCGCAAAATGGGCAGCGCCATACGACAGAACTCCCCCACCTGGTCGGCAGCGATATGGACCGGCGTGCGACAGGGCAGCAAGCGCGATAGGAACGGCGCTGCATGCTGGGCAAACGCCACATCGGTGCGGCGCGCACGGCGGGTGTCGACCAGATAGGCTACGTCGCCCGAAGCAAAGCAGTATGCATCGGCCGGCAGGCGCAGATCGTAGCTACCACCAGCCGCCGGCGCGATTT
>URZR01000169.1 GCA_900552425.1 uncultured Collinsella sp.
GGAACGACAGTCGCATCGCCCCAGAGGAACAGTCCAGGACGAGCATGAGCCCTAGACTTACGCCAGACGCCGCACGCGACGAGTCTGGCAACATGGTCCAACGTCGAAAGATTGTAACGCGGACGCGCAGCTTTCCTTCCGCGCTATTATTAAAAGTCCACGAAAGCATGAGACATGAGGAGCCCGCCATGATCAAACCCATCATGAAATCCGAGTTCTTTTTGCGCCTGCCTTCCGAAGACGCGGCCCCCGATGACGCCGTGACCGGGCAGGACCTCCTGGATACGCTCCATGAGCATGAGCACGAGTGCGTGGGCCTCGCCGCCAATATGATTGGCGTGCGCAAACGCATCATCTGCGTAAAGGACGGCAACAGGGCGCTCCTGATGTACAACCCTCAAATTCTTGAGCAGGTCAATGCCTATCAGACGAGCGAAGGATGCCTTTCGCTGGTTGGAGAGCGCCCCTGTACCCGTTATCGCCGCATTAAGGTGGAGTATCTGGACGAGAACTTCGTCCACCGCATCAAAAACTTCTCGGGCTACACCGCCGAGATCATCCAACACGAAATCGACCACTGCAACGGCGTCGTGGTTTAGGCCACCTGCCAAAATGAGGGTACCGGAGGCCTCCCTATGGATATCAGCCGCTTCGGCGAATTCGCCATCTTAGCGCAGTCACGCACGTTTCTTGATGCGGCGGAACTGCTTTTCATGTCGCAATCAACCCTCTCCAAGCACATCATGGCAATGGAGCACGAACTCGGCTGCAAGCTCATCGATCGAAGCAAGCGCCACGTAACACTCACCGCGCAAGGTGAAGCGCTCCTCCCCTATGCGCAAAAAATTGCGACGCTTCAGCATCGCTATCTTGCCGCCATTCAAATAGGTGCAGATGAGCCGCTCGAGCACCTCACCGTCGGTTCTATCCCCATTATGACCCCTTATGGGATTACGGACGCCGTCATCGATTTTCAGCAGGCGAACCCCTCATATTCTGTCGAGCTCATCGAAGGCGAGGGCGACACACTCAAGCGCATGCTCCTGCACGAGGACATTGACCTGGCCTTCATCCGCGACAGCGGCGCCATCGAGCCGGAGTTCAAAAAGATTCCCTTTACGACCGACCGGCTCGTGGCCGTCCTTTCGCTCGACCATCCACTCGCCGAACGTGACACCGTCGAGATAGACGACCTTATCGACGAGAATTTCCTCATGCTTCCCCAAGGCTCGTTCGTAAGCGAGCTCGTCCTTTCCCTTTGTCGCAAAGCTGGATTTGGCCCACGTGTTACGTTCACCGGCAAACGAGCCGAGAACATCATCTCTCTTGTCGCACGCGGCGCCGGTGTCTCATTCCTCATGCGCAAGCCGGCGGAATCGCTTGCCAGCGGAAAGGTAGCCCTGGTGCCGCTTGAGCCCGCGACGACCTCCGAGGTCAGGCTCTACCTCAAGCGGAACGCCGCGCACTCGCAGGCGGTCGTCTCGTTCATCGGCTTCCTCCCCTACCGCCAGCTCCTGCAGGGCGACCGTGCGTCTTCCACCGCGGCACGACCGTCATAATCCCCGTTGCTCCACAACCGCAGGCTTGTGTCCGCAAACACGCTGACAACGGCACAAAACACAAATATGCCTCGGGCGGCACGTCACCGTCCGAGGCAAATTTAGTTAAAGTGCGCAGACAGACTAGTCCACCGAGATGTTGAGCGCCTTACCGCCCTCGTCCTTCCTGGTACCGATCACCATAGCGGCGACAAGAGCCAGAACGAAAGCGACCACACCGGAGATGACAAGGCCGATAAAGCCCGTGTCGATGCCGGCAGGGTTAATAAAGCTCGGGAAACCGAGCGGGCCGGAGGCACCGAAGGCATAGAGTTTGGCACCCATGAGGCCGGCGATGGCGCCGCCTACACCAGCGGAAATAAAGGTTGCCCACATAAGGCGCTTACGCGGCAGCAAGATGGCGTAAAGCGCAGGCTCGTTGACACCGAAAATCGAAGAGACAAGGGCGGGAATGTTGACGGCAGCATTTTCCTCGGAATCCTTGGTTCGGATGACCATGCCAAGCACAGCACCGGCGATGGCACAACCGCCTGCATACACGAGCGGGTTAATGAGGTCATAGCCGTAGGTTGCGACATCGAGAAACCACAGCGGGATGATACCCCAGTGCAGGCCGAACATGACGAGCAGGCTCCAGAACGTGCCGATGACGAAGCCGGCGATGGCGGGCTGGAAGTTGATGAGCATCAAGATGATCTGGGCAACGATATTGGAGAGGACCGTCATGACCGGACCGACCACAAGCAGGCCAAGGATGCCGCAAATGAGGAGCGTCAGGATGTTGGAGAAGAACGAACTCACAAGCGCGGGCAGCGCGTTAGAAAGGGCCTTGTGCACCTTGGAGGCAATCCAGACGATAAAGATCGCAGGCAGAATCGTCGATGAGTAATTCTGCATGATCAGCGGGATGCCAAAAATATCACCATAGACATTGGACTCGAAGACCGTGCCGGCGCCGAGCGTGTAGAGCGGATCTCCGCCCATAAGGGCAACGAGCGTCGGGTAGACGAGGATACCACCGAGCGCCATTCCCATAACGGGCTTAAGTCCGAACTTCTTGGCCGACGTCCAGCCAATGATTAGCGGAAAGTAATAGAAGACCGAATCTCCGATTGCCGAGAGCGTCACATACGTATTGCTGTCCTTGGCAAGCCAACCGGCAACCGTGCAGAGCGCGAGCATCGACTTGATAAAGCCACCGGCCATAAGCACGCCAAGAACCGGCTGCAGAATCTCGGAAATGATGGCGAGCAGACGCGAGAATGGATCGCCCTTTTTGACGTCGTCGCCCTCATCGATATCGAGTGCGGGTTTGGAGTCGAACCCGCCAATCTGAACAAGGTCGTTGTAGACGGCCTCGACAGTGGCACCTATCACGACCTGATACTGTCCGCCGGCCTGGATGACGTCAACGACGCCCTTCGTCGCCTTAAGTTCATTGGTCTGGGCGAGCGATTCATCCTTGAGGTGGAAGCGGAGACGCGTAATGCAGTGGCTCACGTCTAACACATTGTCTCGACCGCCGACCTTTGTGATGATTTCATCGCAAAGCTTCTGGTATTTCATGGAATTCTCCTTTTTCTGAGCGGGGCATAGCGTAGATTTCAGGCCTCCGTAGTCGACGTGGGAGGGCAAGGAACCCGCTTCCCCCTTTGAAATCCGCGGACGCACGTACGCCCGGGATAGGAAACGGCAGAGAAGATGGAAGATGCCGATCACATGGCAGCGAGCCTCATTAGCCCATGTCACGCAATCAGGTCTACAGACGCGAATCTGCTGCGCCGAGAAGTCTCGTCGTCTGGCAGAACTTGTCACACAGACGTTCCGGTTCGCCCTGGGGAATCTGAGTACGCTCGGTCTCAAAGGAGAGGCCGTACTCGCGTGCCGGAAGGAAATACTCGAAATAGCCGTTGGTGTAACCGCAAACTATTCCCTCGACCGGACATTCGCGCTTCATGCGAATACCCAGGTCGCTGCCGAGCTCACTCGGGAACACAAAGAGATGCAGGCCGCCCAAACTGATGACGGCACACTTAAGCGTGAGCGAAAAGTCGTCATGGGCAACGGTGTGATAGAACGTCTGAGGCTCGATGCGGTCAAGAACGACCTCGCGATCGAGCTTGATCTGGGAAATCGCCTCGGCAAGACCGGTCGAAACACGCTCAACCTCGGGAATGCCGCGTCCCTGGCGAAAATTGCGGTCGCTACAGTCGCCAGCAGCACCGACGACCATGGCCGGATAGTAACCAAGACTCTGAGCGAGCTTTTTGCCGGTAAGACCGGCGAGTTCGCTCGTGAGCTCCGTGCAGTCGGGTCCGACACAGGCAGAATGCACCGCCCAGTTCACAAAGCCCGCAAACGATTTGCCTTCGTCATCGAAGAACGACACCACGATAACCTCATTGTCGGCAAGCTCTCCGGGAATGATGCGGTTGTCGTAGAAACCGGTGATGACTTTTTCCGTTTCCTGCCGGACAGGTTTTATGAATCTGGTTTTGATCGACCAGAATCGCCATCTGCTCCTTCATGTGATAGGTATCCTGCTCTACAAAGTAAAACCGCTCTCCTTCTAAAAGGAAATACAGCTCCAGACTCTGGTGAAAG
>URZR01000170.1 GCA_900552425.1 uncultured Collinsella sp.
GGCTCAAAATAGCCGTACTCGAGCGCGATGCCGTCGACGGGCGTCTGCTGCACGGCGTTATGCCAGCCCTTGAGCGCGGGGCAGATGTCGCCGCGGCTGCGATCGAAGACGAGGCCCGCGGTGGGGTCGTCGCCGTCTTCGCCCGGGAGCGCCACAAGCTGCGTCACGCGCAGGTGGTTCTCTATATAGCGCGAACCCAGCACGCCACCCTCGATCTCTTTGGTGAGACGCACCTCGGGCGTCTCGAGCGCTACGTGTGTGCCCTTGGGCAGGCGCTGACCGTTCTCATCACAGGGGTAGGCGGCGAGCACCGGCACGTAGCCCACGGAGGGTGCCGCGTGATCGGCTCCGTGCTCCTTGCGCATCAGGACCTCGCCGGCGCGCTCGTGGCGGGCACAGTAGATATTGAACGTGTGCTCGTTCACGTCGTTGGCGCGCACAGCGCACGGCAGGTCGAGTACCACTTTGTTGATCCAGGGGCCAAAATCGCCCAGCGTGGTGACGGTTGCGTAGGTACACGATTTGAGTTCCATGAGCTACTCCTTTGTGCCGCAAGTACTAAACAAGGGCGGCAATACAGACTAAACATGTTTAGTTTAATGCAGAACTGTAGAATGAGCAGATGAACTCGGTAAACGGTAAAACTGAACACGCAATGAACTACTAAACATATGTTTACTATTAACTAGCAGGACTTTTGTTGATGAGCTAGCTCGTTACAAAGGTGTTTATCAAAATAAAAGCCCACGTAAATAGCCATATATCAATATCGGGTCAAATAGACGATCTTCTACCGTCTAAATACGCTTACCCCCGATTTCCTACCGTTCACCGGACTCCAGACGGCAAAATTGCCACAAATCAGGCACTCCGTGTAAACTAAAGCCCGTAAACGTTCAGTAAACAAATTGTTTACGACAGCGTATCCAAGGGTTCGGCAACCGTAAGGGGTTATAGTCGTCGAGCCAAAGGCGTGCTTACACAAGCGAGTAGGCACACGAAGATATGGGGAGGGGTCCCATGGCAGTAGATAACAAGCAGATTGCCACCGATGTCCTCGAGCTCGTGGGCGGTGCGGAGAATGTTACCGTCGCCACCAACTGCATGACGCGCTTGCGTCTGACGCTCAAGGACAACAGCAAGGCCGACGTGGAGAAGATCAAGAAGGTCAAGGGTGTTCTGGGTTGCCAGTTCGCCGGCAGCCAGCTCCAGGTCATCATCGGCCAGAACGTGCCCAAGGTGCTCACCGAGTTCGTCGCCATCTCCGGCGTCAAGCAGGGTGCCGCCGTTGACGAGAATCTCGATGCTCCCAAGGAGAAGTTCGAGCTCAAGAACCTGCCCAACATCATCCTCGACTATCTGTCGGGCTCCATGACCCAGCTGATTCCGCTGCTCATGGCCGGCGGTCTGTTCCGCACCATCGCGGCCGTCCTTGGTCCCACCATGCTGGGCGTTATTTCGGACACCGACCCGACTTATACGTTCCTCTACACCACACTGTATGAGGCCACGTTTACGTTTATCCCGATCTACCTGGGTTATGCTGCGGCTAAGAAGCTCGGCGCCAGCCCCGTTCTCGGCATGCTTCTCGGCGGTGCCCTTATGGCCCCGTCCGTGGTGAGCGTCGCAACCCAGGAGGGTGGCGGCATCATTTCGGTCTACGGCATCCAGATCGCCGCTGCCAACTATCAGCAGTCCGTCCTGCCGATCATCCTTTCGGTGCCGGTCCTCTACTTCATCGAGAAGTTCTTTAAGAAGGTCATGCCCGACGTGCTCTCCACGGTCTTCACGCCGTTCTGCACCATGATCGTCACCATTCCTATCGCTTTCATCGTCCTCGCTCCGATCGGCAACGAGCTCGGCAGCCTCATCGCCAACATTCTTTTCGGGCTTGCTGACCTTGGCGGCATCGGTATCCTGATCGTGATGGCCATCCTCGGCGCCTTCTGGCAGCTCTTCGTGGTCTGCGGTATGCACATGCCCGTTATCCTGCTCGCTCAGGTGCAGATCATCGCTGCTGGCTACGATCCCTTCGTCTTCGTTTCCACCAACTGCGCTATGGCCGCTGTCTGGGGCTGCGCCTTCGGTGCCTTCCTCAAGATGAAGAACACCGATGAGAAGTCCCTTGCCCTGGGCTACGTCATCTCCGCCATCGCCGGCGGCGTCACCGAGCCCGCGCTCTTCGGTATCCTCATGCGCTTCCGCCGCACCATGCTCGGCATGTTCATCGGCGGTGCCATCGGCGCTGTGTTCTCCGGCCTCATGGGCGTTACCTACTACCTGGCCGGCGGTGCCTCCAACTTCCTGGTCTTCACCAACTACCTGCAGGGTGGCCAGATGAACACCGTCTGGGCTATCGTTGGTATGGCAATCTCCTTTGTCATCGCCGCTGCCGTCGTCTTTGTCTCCGGCTTCTCCAAGGAGGAGCTCGCCGAGATGGAGGCCTAGTCGCCCCGGCCTTGGTCTAAATAAGACCCCTACACGACAGGGCCCCGCTTGGCATAAGCCCGGCGGGGCCTTCCTGTAGACTTTTTAGGAGAGACGTAAGGGCCCTGTGCTTCGCGTGCGTTCAATTTGAGCTGAGCAACTGCAGCCGCAGACCCTACTGTGATAATGCGGCAGGCGACTTCTTTACCTCCCTCCTAGCAAGTCTCCCCAAGAGAAAGGTGCCATATGAGCTTGGGAAAACTGACCGTCAATACCCGTGAGGACGGGTTCCTCTGCGACGGCAAACCATTCTTTTGGTTTGCCGATACGTGCTGGAGCGCCTTTACGAGCATCACCGAGGACGATTGGGATTACTACCTCACCCGCCGTGCCGAGCAGGGCATGAACGTACTGCAGATCAACACCCTTCCGCAGTGGGACCGCTGCCTGCCCGACCTGGGCATTTGGCCCTACGCGAGCGAGGACGGTGTGCACTTTGATTGGAGCGCACCCAACCAGGAGTACTGGGACCGCGCCCGCCGCATGTGCCAGGCAGCCGTGGAGCACGGCATTCGTCCGGCGCTCGTGCTCATGTGGTGCAACTACGTGCCCGGTACCTGGGGCTCCGTGATCGCCGAGCGCCTGGGTGCCGAGGTCATGCCGCGCGAGGAGGTTCGCGCCCACGTTGCCCGCGTCGTCGAGAACCTGGGCGAGTTCGACCCCGTCTACGTGGTGACAGGCGACACCGACTTTAAGACCGACGAGGCTATCGCCTATTACGGGGATGCGCTCGACGAGGTCACCAAGCTGGCTCCCGAGTCCTTGCACACCATGCATATCAACCGTGGCAACCGCGCCCTGCCCGAGCAGTTTGCCGATCGCTTGGACTTCTACATGTTCCAGCCCGGCCACAACTATAGCGGTCAGGAGGAAGCTTGGAAGCTGCCCGAGGATTTTCGCGCGCAGTATCCCAAAAAGCCGATGGTCAATTCCGAGCCCTGCTACGAGCAAATGGGCGCGAGCCGCAACGTGTACTGGCGTTTTACCGCGCAGGATTGTCGCGCGAGTGTTTGGTCGAGCATTCTGGCCGGTGCCTCGGCGGGCATTACCTACGGTGCGCACGGCGTGTGGAACTGGCAGACCTCTCAGAGCCGTGGCAGCGTCCTTGGCGAGGGCTTTGACATGCCGTTCCGCTGGCAAGAGTGCCTGCAGTTTGCGGGCGTGTGGGACTTTGGCCTGATCGAGCACGTGCTGCGCGGCCTGGGTGCCACGAGCGCGGATGGGGCGGCAGCCGTTGAACCCGCGCAGGAGCTGCTCGACGATGCGCGCGAGGCCATCCGTGTGGCGTGCGTGGGCGAACGCGTGGTGGTCTATCTGCCGAGGACCACGGCCGTCAAGCTCAAACTCGAGGGCGGCACCACCGCCTGGAATGCTGTGGCGTTTGACCTAGAGAACAAGCGCGTGGCAAACCTGCCCGTCAAGGATGCCGATGGCGAGGTTCGCGTGGCCCAGCACCCCTTTGAACACGACGCACTCCTGGTGGTCTCGCCGGTTAAGTAGCGCGTGGCACCAACACAACCAATAGCAAAAAGGCCCGAGTAACGACTACAGAATGAGGGTGGATAATCTCCCGTTTTTTGCCTGTGTACAGGCTCAAAGTGGGAGATTATCCACTCTCGTCATTTCGGCGTCTAAGTCTGCCC
>URZR01000171.1 GCA_900552425.1 uncultured Collinsella sp.
CAAAAAATAAGATTTTTTGACTCTGTGTTGTATAACCCGCCATTCGTGGGTACCATTCAACGCGTACGCAAACAAAAAGGGTTAATCCGCGCGGCATGACCGCGCGGCCCACAAAGGAGGAAACAAGCATGTCGTCTTTGAAGCCGCTTGCAGATCGTGTTCTGGTCAAGCCCGACGAGGCCGAGCAGAAGACCGCTTCTGGTCTGTATATCGCCAGCAACGCCCAGGAGAAGCCGCAGCGCGGCACCATCGTCGCCGTGGGCGCCGGCAAGGTCAACGACAAGGGTGAGCGCATCCCCATGGACGTTCAGGTCGGCGACGTTGTCATCTACGGTAAGTTCGGTGGCAACGAGGTCAAGGTCGACGGCGAGAAGTATCTGCTCATGCGCGCCGACGACATCTACGCTGTCGTCGAGGCCTAGTCTCGTCAGAATCTCTGATTCGTCTTTGAACGCGGCCGCCGCATAGGACTCGGAAGCGGCGACGCGAGTCACATTTCTTTTGGAGGATTACTCACCATGGCAAAGAACATTACGTTCAACACCGATGCCCGCGCTAAGCTCGCCAAGGGCGTCAACACTCTGGCCGACGCCGTTACCGTCACCATGGGCCCCAAGGGCCGCTATGTCGCCCTGCAGCGCACGTTCGGCGCTCCGACCATCACCAACGACGGCGTTTCCGTCGCCAAGGAGATTGAGCTCGAGGACAACATCGAGAACATGGGTGCCCAGCTGGTGAAGGAGGTCGCCACCAAGACTAACGACACCGTGGGTGACGGCACCACCACCGCAACCCTGCTCGCTCAGGCCATCGTCAACGACGGCCTGCGCAACGTCGCCGCTGGCGCCAACCCGCTGGCCATTCGTCGCGGCATCGACAAGGCCGTCAACGCCGCCGTCGCCGAGATGAAGAAGCAGGCCAAGCCGGTCGAGACCAAGGAGCAGATCGCTTCCGTCGGTACCATCTCTGCCGGTGACCCCGAGGTCGGCGAGAAGATCGCCGAGGCCATGGAGGTCGTGGGCAAGGACGGCGTCATCACCGTCGAGGATTCCCAGACGTTCGACATCACCATCGACACCGTCGAGGGCATGCAGTTCGACAAGGGCTATGTCTCCGCGTACTTCGTTACCGACAACGACCGCATGGAGGCCGTGATGAAGGATCCGTACATCCTCATCACCGACCAGAAGATCTCCAGCGTCCAGGACATCATGCCTGTTCTCGAGGCTGTCCAGCGCGCTGGCCGTGGCCTGCTCATCATCGCTGAGGACATCGACGGCGAGGCTCTGCCGACCCTGGTCCTCAACAAGATCCGCGGCGCCCTCAACGTCTGCGCCGTCAAGGCCCCGGGCTACGGCGATCGCCGCAAGCGCATCCTCGAGGACATCGCCGTCCTCACCGGTGGCCAGGCTGCCCTGGACGAGCTGGGCGTGAAGGTCGCTGACATCACCGCCGATATGCTCGGTACCGCTAAGTCCGTCACCATCTCCAAGGACAACACCGTCGTCGTCGGCGGCGCTGGCTCCAAGGAGGCCATCGACGCTCGTATCGCTCAGATCAAGGGCGAGATGGAGAACACCACCTCTGACTTCGACCGTGAGAAGCTCCAGGAGCGCCTGGCCAAGCTCTCCGGTGGCGTTGCCGTCATCAAGGTCGGCGCTGCTACCGAGTCCGAGCTCAAGGAGATCAAGCATCGCGTCGAGGACGCCCTGCAGGCAACCCGCGCTGCTGTCGAGGAGGGCATCGTCGCTGGCGGCGGCGTCGCCTTCATGGACGCTGCTCCTGCGCTCGACGCTGTCGAGATCGACGACCCCGAGGAGAAGATCGGCGTCGACATCGTCAAGAAGGCTCTGACCGCTCCGGTCGCCACCATCGCCAAGAACGCTGGCTTTGAGGGCGCTGTCGTGGTCGACAAGGTTGCCGAGCTGCCTGCTGGTCAGGGTCTCAACTCTGCCAACGGCGAGTGGGGCGACATGATCGAGATGGGCGTCCTCGACCCCGTCAAGGTCAGCCGCGTCACCCTGCAGAACGCTGCTTCTGTCGCCAGCCTGATCCTCATCACCGAGGCCACCGTCTCCGATGTGCCCAAGAATACTCAGCTTGAGGACGCTATCGCTGCTGCTACTGCTGGTCAGCAGGGTGGCGGTATGTACTAAGGCCGACAAGGTCTAGAACTCCCACCGGGGATCCGGGGGCGTGACGGGGCTTCTCTCCGGAACGTCCTCGGTTAGATTGGGTCCCCTTGTCCTGCTCCTTTGGAGCCGCGGACAAGGGGACCTTTTTGTACTGATGTCTTTATTTAATGAGGCGCTTTCCGCTTTGTTTGAATGGTGATGTAAGAGGAAGGGCGCCGAGGAATCAGAGCAGCCCTCTTGCTCGCTCGTCGTAGATTTTATTGAGCTCCGATTGCACGTACTCTTCTTTGAGCTTGGCAATGAAACGCACGTCCGAGAACAGTCGGTAGATGAGTATCGCTGCGCCTCCGAGGTCGAGGCACTCGGGGTTCTCTTTGATTAACGTCCGTATGACGCTGCTTGAAGTTGCGATAGTGTCGGACAGGAGGATGATTTTCTTGGTACGTGCTTGGTACATCTCGGTGCAGTAATCTGATCCGTCGTCCTTGAATATCAGCGTGCACCCGTGAAGTGCCGCTATCAACCAGTTGATAAGCGCGGCCATGCCTGCCTGCGCGCCGACCTTCAGCACATCGCCGGTGTTGACGTATTTAGTAAGCGCTTCGGTATGTTTTTTGTCGAGGATGAGATTGGCGAATGGGATCTGTATCCCGCACGGCGTGTACAGGTCTGTGCCGATGTGGATCAGCTGCTTGATTAGAGCAGCCGCGGCGGCATCCGGCTCGCTCACGACGCGTCTTCCCGCCGCAACCAGCATCTCTACAGTCCCAGCGGGCGCCCCAATCTGCGGGTTTTTCCCAAAGGCGTCATAGGAGACCGAGTAGGTTGCGGGAATTCGTGCACCAATACCAAAAACGTTGGTGTCTTTAACGCAGGTGATGCTGTTGGTCATAATGTTAGATGTTCCGAACACGAGACCGAGCACTGGGTCGTGGCCGAGGGTCGCGAACCGGTGGTTTGCGCCCTTGAAGAGTCCGATGTTATCTGCCTCGTAGCGTGTCGCGTCGTAGGGCACTCCACGTGAACTAAGAATATGATGTTTTGAGGCGAACAGATGGTTCGATTCCCGTGGCATCCTGTCATCGAAACCAGAGAAGACACGACTTTGGAAGTCGTGCAGAGCATGTTCTTTTACGTTGCCCGCTCCGGAACGCTCGACCTCCGTCAGTGAGTTGATGATAAGAATGCGGGCGACTTGGAGCATGGTTGCGGCTACGACGAAGGCCGCGTCGGCATCCTGCAGTCGCGTCCGCTCCTTGAACTCCCGGTCGATGTGCTGAAGGTTCTCGCCATACTCGCGGACGGACTTTTCGATTGCCTGCTCGGCCCGGCTCTCGTCAACGGCCATGCATGCCACCCTCGCCGCCATATAGTCGGCAAAGAGCCTGCAGGCATGCTCCTCTTCTTCTGTTACCTGACCGTCTGCCGCCGCGGCGACTTGCAACTGCTCGGCTATGGAGTCCAGCGACACGATGCTAACGTTGTCCAAACAGTCCTTGACTTGGTCGAAGGACAAACCCTCGTCATCCGCGATAACCTGCACCCTCGTCTTGACGTTATTTGGGAGGCCGCCGTCCAGCTTGAGGTAATCGAGCCCCTCCTCGAGCCACTTCTGCTCCTCTTGGGAGAAGTCACCGTCGCAGCGCATCAGGAAGCAGAACGTTGCCACATATGCGTAGATGAAATTGTGTCGCTTCTCTCCCGCAAGGTAGGCGCCCTGCTTGATTCCGTCACGGAAACCTTTGATGCGTGCCCTGCGGAGTCGCGCGGAGAATGAGTTCTCCCTGATGGCATTGATCCCGCCCTCCACGGTCGACGCCGCGTCGGACGCAAGGGACGATGCTCCTTGGGCCAGATTTACGGCGGCACCGATGGCAATTCCGCCTACCGTGTTCGCGGCCCCTGTAATCGTTTTGCCTGCATCGGACGACGCAATTTGCTCGCCGGCACTCGACATG
>URZR01000172.1 GCA_900552425.1 uncultured Collinsella sp.
TGCTCGACCAGGCCGATTTGCTCGAGGGGAAGTACAAGAGCGCATCCGAGCAGGTGCCGCATTTTAGTGTGAGCTGTCAGCATTATTCCTTTGCCGTTAACGCGTTTGTTGACGTGATCCGCGAGTTCGATGCCGCGCGTTACGACTTTACTCTGCGCGAGGAACAGACTCACGAGATTATCGAGGACGTCGCGCATATGAAAAGCGAACTGGGCATCCTGTACTTATCCGAGCATAACCGCGAGGTCATCGAGCGCATGCTCGCCGCCAACGAACTCGTATTCGAGGGGCTCTTCTGCGCCACGCCGCATGTCTTTGTATGCGCCGACCATCCACTGGCGGACCACGCCAGCGTGACGCTCGAAGATCTCGAGGACTACCCGTTCCTGTCCTATGAGCAGGGCAGCTACAACTCGTTTTACTATTCCGAGGAGCTGACCTCGACCTTTGAGCGCCGCAAGAATATCCGCGTGCGCGACCGTGCGACGTTGTTCAATCTGGCCATGGGCCTTAACGGCTACACGGTTTGTTCGGGCGTGATCAGCCATGAACTTAACGGCCCCGGCATTATCTCCATTCCGCTCGATGTAGACGAGTACATGGAGATCGGCATCATCACGCGCAAGAACACGACACTTACGCGCTACGGGCAGGCCTATATCGAAGCGATTCGTCAGCACATCTAGACTGCTGCGTTCTGCACGGGTCAAATCTCTTTATGGCAGTCCAAACTGATATAGGAAGCATCTATATCAAACTGTTATAAACGTATATTTTACGATGGCTATATGAGCGCTCATACTCTGTCCCAGTAAAGCAACCAATGCAAAGGGAGATATCTATGAGCACTTCGATTCAACCGAACGCGCCGTTTCGTGCCGATATCGTCGGCAGTTTTCTTCGTCCGCAGGCTGTAAAGGACGCCCGTGCCGCCTATGTCGCGGGTAAACTCGACGCTTCCGGCCTTAAGGCCGTCGAGGACGAGGCCATCCGCGACTTAGTGGCCAAGCAGAAGGCTGCCGGCCTGCAGGTGATTACCGATGGCGAGTTCCGCCGCAGCTACTGGCACCTCGATTTTATGTGGGGGCTGAACGGCGTCGAGCGTCGCACCTCGCGTACGGGCTATATGTTCCACGATGAGGAGACTACCGCCGACACCGCCGTGGTAACCGGTTCCATTAGCGGCGAGAATCATCCGTTCGTCGAGCACTTTAAATTTGTCAAGGCGCTCGAGGGGGAGGGCCAGGTCGCACGGCAAACCATTCCGGCGCCGATCCAGACGTTCTCTGAGGTCACGCTCGATCGCTGCGATGGCCAGCAGGAGAGCCTGCGCGCCGTCTACAAGACCGACGAAGAGCTCGCCGATGCCATCGCCGCAGTATATCGCACCGTGATTGCCGACCTGTATGCCGCAGGCTGCCGCAACATTCAATTTGATGACTGCACCTGGGGCATCTATTGCGATACCGACTTTGTGTCCAAGACCGGTATGAGTCCGGTTGACCTGCAAAAGGTGAGCGAGCTGGGCGTGGCGCTCAACAATGCTGCCATCGCGGGCAAGCCCGACGATTTGGTCATCAACACGCATGTATGCCGCGGCAACTACCACTCCACCTACGCTTTTGAAGGCGGCTACGATCCCATCGCTCCATATCTGTTTGCGCATGAGGACGTCGACGCTTTCTATCTGGAGTTCGACACGCCGCGCGCCGGTGGTTTTGAGCCGCTCAAGTACGTTGCCCCGGGCAAGAAGGTCGTGCTGGGCTTGGTAACCACCAAGGCGGCAGAGCTCGAGAACGAGGATGTTATCGTCGAGCGCATCCGCGAAGCCGCAAAGTACGTGCCGCTTGAGAACCTGTACCTGTCGCCCCAGTGTGGCTTTGCCAGCTGCGAGATTGGCAACAAGCTGACTGAGGACGAACAGTGGGCAAAGATCGCGCTGGTCAAGCGCATTGCCGAGCGCGTTTGGAAATAGCGCTAGCGTTTGCAGGTGGCGGCGCGTGCGAGACGTGGCGTATCGCGTACAATGGTTCGGATCGTATCGTTCGGGCAGGTTATCCGATATGCCTGATCGCCCTTCCATTCGAAAGGACTTCCATGTCCCAGTCTTCGACACCCGCCGTCACCGATGCCATCTACGATGCATCGTCGCTCGGTCGCCCGCGCATGTTTTTGCTCGGCCTACAGCACCTGTTTGCCATGTTTGGTGCCACGGTGCTGGTGCCCGTGCTCACTGGTCTCTCGGTTTCGGCAACGCTTTTGTTTGCCGGCTTGGGCACGCTGCTGTTCCATTTCCTGTCGCGCGGTAAGGTCCCCGCATTCTTGGGCTCATCGTTTGCCTTTATTGCCGGTTATGCTGCCATTGCACCCAACGGCGAGGCCGAGCTATTGCCTTACGCTTGTCTGGGCGTTGCCTGCGCCGGATTGCTCTATCCGGTGCTCGCGGCGCTCTTCCGTGCGTTTGGTGCCAAGCGCGTCATGCGCTTCTTCCCGCCGGTGGTGACGGGCCCCATCGTCATTTCGATCGGTCTGATCCTGGCAAGCTCCGCTATTGCCAACTGCCAGACCAACTGGCTCGTTGCCGTGGTTGCCGTCGCCGTAATCGTCATCTGCAATATTTGGGGTCGCGGCATGGTCAAGATTGTGCCGATTTTGCTGGGCGTTGTGGTGAGCTATGCCGTTGCGACCGCGCTGGGCGAGGTCGATTTTTCGGGCGTTGCCGCCGCTCCCTGGGTTGGCTTGCCCGTCGTGTGGGACAACACAGTGTTTGCACTCTTTGGGCCGCAGTTTGATAGCGGCCTCGCCACGACGGCCATCATCACTATCATGCCGCTGGCCTTCGCAACCATGATCGAGCATATCGGTGATATCTCCGCTATTGGCTCCACTTGCGAGCGTAACTACATCGCCGATCCCGGCCTGCATCGCACGCTGCTCGGCGATGGCCTTGCCACGATTCTGGCTTCGCTCTTTGGTGCTCCGGCCAACACTACCTATGGCGAGAACACCGGCGTGCTTGCTCTGACGCGTGTGTTCGACCCGCGCGTGATTCGCATTGCCGCGTGCTGCGCCATCGTGCTTTCGTTCTGCCCCAAGTTCGCGGCCGTCATTGCGGCCATGCCGGCGTGTGTAATCGGCGGCGTGTCGCTCGTGCTCTATGGCATGATCAGTGCCGTGGGCGTACGCAACCTTATCGAAAACCAGGTCGATTTCCAGAACAACCGCAACGTGCTGGTGGCAGCTCTGGTGCTCGTGCTTTCGCTCGGCATTGCCTATAGCACCGCCGGTGCCATCGTGCTGGAGCTGGGCGGCGTGACGATTTCGCTTTCCGGCCTTGCCGTGGGCTCGCTGGTGGGTATCGTGCTCAACGCGATTCTGCCGGGTAACGACTTTGAGTTTGATGTCTCCGAGCTCGAGGAGTCCACCGAATAGCGGCTGTGTCCAAATCAGTTAAAAAAGCCGGCCATGCGTCCGATGCGCATGGCCGGCTTTTTAGTGCGCAAGAACCCAGTGGATGCCGCGCGCCATGCGCAGGTCGGTTTGGGCAAAGTGGTTGCCGGGGTTGAGCTCCAGCATTGTTGGAATGTCACGCTCGATAAACAGCTCTTCCATCGCGCGCGTATCGTCGAGCACGTGCCGCATCATGCGGTTGGGCGTCTTGGTTTCCTTTTTGCCGAGTGACAGATAGGCGGCGTCGGGCGTAGCTGTCATCGTGCGCTCGCGCGCGTAGTCGATAAAGCCGGGGAACCACAGCGACCCCGATGCACTCGCTGCGCGCTCAAAGACATCTGTTTGCCAAAGTGCCCACAGTGCAAAAAGACCCGCCAACGAGTAGCCGGCAACGCCGCGCCAGGCGGGCGGGCAGGGAAGTGATGATTCGGCCTCTGGGATTATCTGCTTCAACAACTCGTCAAGAAAACCAGCAGCCTGTCCACCAAAGGGCTTGGCATCTCGTATAGTTCCCTCACATTCCCAGGGGCTCAGCTCGCGATTCCAATCGAGTCCTCCAATGGCGACAAGGGTGAATGGCGGGCAGTCGAGCTCTTGGCAGCGCTCGTAGACTTCACTACCGTCGCCCATAACCACGG
>URZR01000173.1 GCA_900552425.1 uncultured Collinsella sp.
GGGCCTTAGCGCCCTCGGCGGGGGCGACCTGCTCAAAGACGTGATAGCCGCAGGCGGTGTGCGGGTCAATCACGTAGCCGTTTGCGTCCCAGCAGCTCTTGATGGCAGCGCGGACCTCGTCCTCGCTGGCCCAACCGCAGCCAAAGACGCTCTGAATCTTTGCCAGCAGGTCGGCGGGAACCTCGTAGCGACCAGTCTGTGCCAGCTGCTCCATAAGGCCGGCAACGAGCTCGCAGTCGCCATCGGACAGGAAGTACAGCATGCGCTCCAGGTTAGAGCTGATGAGGATGTCCATCGACGGCGAGATGGTCGTGAAGAACGGACGGTTGCGGTCGTAGACGCCGGTGGTCAGGAAGTCGGCGAGCACGTTGTTCTTGTCGCTGGCCACGACGAGTTTGGCGACGGGCAGACCCATGCGCTTGGCATAGTAGCCGGCCAGGATGTCGCCAAAGTTGCCGGTCGGTACGCAGAACTCCACGGCGTCGCCGGCCACAATGGCGCCGGCGCGCAGCAGCTGCGCATAGGCGGCAAAGTAGTAGACAACCTGCGGCACCAGGCGGCCGACGTTGATGGAGTTGGCACTCGAAAGCACCGTGCCAGCGGCCTCCAGGCGCTCGGCAAGCTCCTTATCGGCAAAGATGCGCTTGACGGCACTCTGGGCATCGTCGAAGTTGCCGCGGATGCCGCAGACGGCGACGTTATCGCCCTCCTGCGTGGACATCTGCAGATTCTGCACGCGGCTGACCTTGCCTTCGGGATAAAAGACGGTGATGCCCGTGCCCGGGGCGTCCGCAAAGCCGGCGAGTGCTGCCTTGCCCGTGTCGCCCGACGTGGCGGTGACGATCATGATGCGCTCGGCGCCGCCGTCCTTGGCGGAAGTGCGGGCCATCAGACGGGGGAGCATCTGCAGGGCGACGTCCTTGAAGGCGCTTGTGGGGCCGCCAAAGAGCTCCATCACATAGGTTTGCGGGGCGTCGGCGCCCGGTGCGGCGTCGAGTTTGACGAGCGGCGTAACCTCTTTGCTCACGAACGTGCCGCGGTATGCCTCATTCACACAGGCCGAAATTTCTTCGTCCGTGTAATCATTCAGTAACATTCCCAACACATCTTGAGCGATTTCAAAGTACGATTTATCTGCAAGCGAGCTGATATCGAGTTGCTGGGTGCCCAGCTCGTCCGAGACAAACAAACCCCCGTCGGGAGCGATGCCGGTACGGATTGCCACCTTACTTGAGCACGATAAAGTGCGTCCTCGTGTACTATGATAAGTTCCCATATAACACTGCTCCTCGGATGCCTTGGTCCCAATCGGTGAAACCATGGTATCAGAGCGCGCAAAACAGGTTTGCAGAGGCTTTTAGAAAGGTAACCTCAAGCCCATGATTAAGATTGCCAAGTTTGGCGGCTCGTCGGTCGCCGACGCCGAACACTTTAAGAAGATCAAGGCCATTGTCGATGCCGACCCGGCCCGCCGTTTTGTGGTGGTTTCTGCCTGCGGTCGCCGCTTTAAGGGCGATACCAAGGTGACCGACCTGCTCTACTTGGTTAACGCACACGTTAAGTACCACGTTTCGTGCGAGGAGCTGCTCGAGGACATTGGGCAGCGCTATTTTGATATCGCTGACGAGCTGGAGCTCACCTATCCCATCCGCGAGGAGTTCGCGGCCTTTGCCGAGCGCGCCCGCTCGGGCGGCTACTCCACCGAGGAGCTTGTGAGCCGTGGCGAGTACTTTACCGCTCGCCTGATGGCTGAGTACCTGGGCCTACCGTTCCTGGACGCCGCGACGGTTGTGGCGTTCCATCATGACGGTACGCTCAGCATGAACCGCACCGCCGAGCTGGTGCAGGAGTACGGCCAGCAGGGCGGCTTTGTTATGCCCGGTTTCTACGGCGCGACGCGTGAGGGGCAGATCAAGCTGCTCGACCGTGGCGGCGGCGATATTTCCGGCTCGATTCTGGCCAAGTGCCTTGGTGCCGACCTGTACGAGAACTGGACTGACGTCTCGGGTTTCTATTCTGCCGATCCGCGTATTGTTCCCGAGGCCCAGCCCATTGCGCGCGTTACCTACGAGGAGCTACGCGAGCTTTCGTACATGGGCGCAAGCGTCCTGCACGAGGAGGCCGTGTTCCCCGTGCGCGAGGCGGGTATTCCGCTGGTCATCAAGAACACCAATGCGCCGCAGGACCCCGGCACCATCATTAGCGAGACGGCTGACGAGGGCGAGGCCGAGCCCATCATTACCGGCGTGACCGGCAAGCGCGGCTTTGTCGCCATCAACGTTGCCCGCGACCGCACCAAGCCCCGTGTCGGCTTTATGCGCCGTGCACTTTCGGTGTTCGAACGCTATGACGTTTCCGTCGAGCATATGCCCACCGGCGTCGACCGCTTTGGCGCCGTGGTGCAGGAGCAGGATGTGCACGACTCGCTGTACTCACTCGTGGGTGACATCCAGCAGGAGGTCGAACCGCTCGAGATCGAGGTTGTCGAGGGCTTGGCGCTCATCGCGACCGTCGGTCGTAACCTGCGCGGCCGCGCAGGTATCTCGGGCCACCTGTTTGGCATGCTCGGCCAGGCCGGCGTGAGCGTGCGCATGATTTCGCAGAGCTGTGACGAGATCAACATCATTATCGGTGTCGAGGAGAAGGACTTCGACCTGGCGATTCGGACCATTTACCGCGCCTTCTCCGACGAGAACGGCATTGTGAAGGTCTCCGACCTGGAGGCTCCCGTGCCGGTCGATCCCGCCCCGGCCGCGCTCCACAAGTAGCTGCTATCCCAGTAGATTTTTGGGACTTGCCTCAAAAACTACGGCGGGGCGTTTCGTTTCGGTTTCGTTCCGACGGGGCGGGTTTCGTGCCCGCCCTGTTCTTGTATACACTGGCAACAATAATCGGCCTGCTCGGCGTGCGGGCAAAAGCCACAGCCTTTAAAGGGGGAAGCATGAAACAGTACACGGTTGCTATTTTGGGCGCGACGGGAGCCGTGGGCACCCAGATGCTCGAGTGCCTCAACGAGCAGGAGTTTCCGGTCGGCAAGCTCAAGCTGCTAGCGAGCGCGCGCTCTGCGGGCAAGACCGTCGAGTTCCGCGGCGAGCAGGTTGTGATTGAGGAGGCTTGCCCCGAGGCCTTTGAGGGCTGCGACATCGTGCTCGGCGCCGCCGGCGACGATATTGCGAAGGAGCTACTGCCCGAGGCCGTCAAGCGCGGCGCCGTCGTGGTCGACAACAGCCACGCCTTCCGCATGGATCCCGAGGTGCCGCTGGTTATGCCTGAGATCAATGCCGACGACATCAAGTGGCATCACGGCCTTATCGCCAATCCCAACTGCGCGACCATCATCGGCCTGGTTCCTACGTGGCCGCTGCATCAGCTCGCCGGCGTGAAGCGCATGATCGTCTCGACGTATCAGGCGGCTTCGGGTGCCGGCGCTCCCGGTATGGCCGAGCTCGAGGCTCAGTTGGCCGCCCTGGGCCGCGGCGAGGAGATTCCCGAGCCGCGCGCCTTTGCCGCCCAGCTGGCGAGCAACCTGATTCCGCAGATTGGCGGTGTCAAGGAGGAGGGCTTTACCTCCGAGGAGATGAAGCTGCAAAACGAGGGCCGCAAGATCATGCATCTGCCCGAGCTGCGCGTGAACTGCACCTGTGTGCGCGTGCCCGTGCTGCGCTCGCACTCCGAGAGCATTACGCTCGAGTTCGAGCGCGATATTACGGTGGAAGAGGCCCGTGCCGCGCTGGCCGCCGCTCCGGGCGTGAAGCTGGTCGACGACATGAGCGCCGAGGACGCGCACGATCGCTTCCCCATGCCGATGGATACGTCCGACCAGGACCTGATTTGGGTCGGTCGCGTGCGTCGCGACATCTCGAACCCCGAGGCCGCGCGCGGCATCACCTTCTGGTGCTGCGGCGACCAAATCCGCAAGGGCGCGGCAACCAACGCCGTCCAGATTGCTAAGCTGCTCTGCGAGTAGTGCGACCTGTCCGGCGGGGGCCGGGCTTAGTTTTCAGAACGTCCTCGACCATGTGTGGCGCCTTGTCCTGCTCCTTCGGAGCCGCGGACAAG
>URZR01000174.1 GCA_900552425.1 uncultured Collinsella sp.
TTGAAAACGTCCTCGACCAATGAAGTGCCCCCGTTCTGCTCCTTCGGCGCTACGAACGGGGGCACTTCTGGTCTGCGGAATGTTTTCAAAACCAAGCCCGGCCCCGGCCTGCGGTGACGTTGCTGACGGTTCTTGGGCATCGCTTGCTGGCGGGGTTCCTTTGCTGAAATGGACTTGGCCGAAAGGGCCGCTGGTCCCGGTCGCTGGTTCGCGCTTTGCGTGAACTCCGCGCTACTGTGGGTCAGTTAGGCTTCTGTTGTTGGACCCGCTACATCTTCCCGTCTCAGCATCGATCTTAGCTTCTCGAAGCTCTCCTCGCTCAGGCAGTGCTCCATGTGGCAGCCCTCTTGCGACGCGACCTCGGGCGTTACGCCTGCGTCCTCTAGCAGACCTACAAAAAAGCAGTGGCGCTCCCACATTTGACGGGCAACCTCAAGACCGCGTTCCGTCAGATGCACGTCGCGTTTGCCCATCTCCACGTAGCCGGTGCTCTCCAAGGCCGCCATGGCTTTAGAGACGCTTGCTTTGGTTACGCCCAAGTATTCGGCAACGTCGATCGAGCGCACGATGCCCTGACGTTCCGATAGAACGTAGATCGATTCGAGATAGTCTTCTCCGGATTCACGCAGGGCCATGGGCCGCCTTTCGCGATGGCTTCTAGTTAGCCTTTGGATACTTTTGCTTGATTTACTTTACCGCAAAAGTTGCCCATGTCTTACTACTTTGCCTAAAAGTTAGCCGTGTTTCACAAAACGTGCGGGACGAAAACAAAATGGGGACGCCCCGCAAGGAGTGTCCCCAGGCGCCGGGTGCCGGCCCGCAGTTACATCAGCCCAAAGTGCTTGGCGGCGTTGTAGATGCCGTCGTCATCCACGGCGGTCGTCACATAGGTCGCTGCAGCTTTCACGGTCTCCTGCGCGTTGCCCATGGCCACACTTGTGCCCACGGCCGAGAACATCGACAGGTCGTTCTCGCCGTCGCCAAAGGCAATCGCCTCGCTCGCGTCGACACCCAGGCGTTCCAGCGTCGCCGCGACACCCAGGTCCTTACCGCCGTTGGCAGGGATAATGTCGCAGAACAAATCACACCAGCGCGTAGTGAGAGAATGCGACACCGCGTCGGTCACGATATGTTCGTCGGCAGGGTCCACAAAGGCGCAGAACTGGTAGACCGGCGCATCGAAGGCATGCTCAAACGGTTCCTCGTGGTAGACAATCCCCGCGTTGCTGCCGGCCGTCACCACGCGCTCGGACAGGCGGTTCACAAACGAGTTCTCGCCCTGCATACACAGCGAGTCATAGCGCCCCTGCGCCACCTGGTCCACAATCGCCGCGACGTCGTCCGAATCGATCGGGCAGCTGCGGTAAACGCCCTTGGCATCAAAACAGTGCTGACCCGAAAGCGTGATGTACGCATCCCAACCAAGATCGAACAGCCAATCGGGCATCTGATAGGTCGGGCGACCCGTGGCGATCACGCACGCAATCCCCTGCTCATGAAAGCTGTCGAGCACCTGCTGCGCCGACGCCGGAATCCGATGGGTCTTAAAGCTCAGCAACGTGCCGTCGATATCGAAAAACGCGGCCTTGATCATCCTCGCCTACTCCTCGCCCTCGAGCTTTTCGCTCGCCTCGAGCCACGCCATCTCCAGCTCGTCCATGGCGGCATGGGCCTCGTCGATCTTTGCCTGCTGTTCGCCCAGCGCCGTGTAGTTGGTGGGATCGACCTGGGCCATGGCGGCCTCGGCCTCCTCCACGCGGGCGCGCTGCGTCTCCATCTTGCGCTCGAGCGAGCTCACCTCGCGGCGGAGCTTCTGGCGCTCGGCATTGGAAAGTCCGTTGGGCTGGCCGCTCGACTTGGGCTTTTCGGCTGCAACCGCTGCGGCGCCGGTGTCGAACGTGCCGGTCTTGGCGCTCGGCGCGCCCACGGGCTCGCCCTCGGCAGTAGCGTTGCACAGGCGCAGGTACTGGTCGACGCCGCCGGGCATATGCGTCAGATGACCGTCAAGCAGCGCCCACTGCTGGTCGGTCACGCGCTCCATCAAGAAGCGGTCGTGCGTCACCAGGATCAGCGTGCCCGGCCAGCCGTCGAGCAGGTCCTCGACAATCGCCAGCATGTCGGTATCCAAGTCGTTGCCGGGCTCGTCCAGGATAAGCACGTTGGGCTCGTCCAGGATCGTCAGCAGCAGCGACAGGCGACGGCGCTGGCCGCCCGAAAGATCGCCGATGCGGCTCCAGAGCTGCTGCGTCGTAAAGCCCAGGCGCTCGCAGAGCTTCTCGGGCGAGGTCTCCTTGCCGTCGATGACATAATACTTCTTATAGTTGCTCAGAACCTCGCGGATCGTGTCACCCATGTAGGGCTCGAGCTCCTCGAGCTGCTGCGACAGCACGCCAAAGCGCACCGTCTGGCCGATCTTCACGCGGCCGCGCAGGGGCGCGATCTTGCCCTGAATCACGTCGAGCAAGGTCGACTTGCCGGCGCCGTTCTCACCCAGCAGACCATAGCGGTCGCCCGCGCCGATAAGCCAGGTCACATCGGAGAGCACCTGCTTGGGCGCGCCGTCGGTATCGGCATAGCCGGCGTCCACGTCGATCACGTCGATGACCTGTTTGCCCAGGCGACTCACGGCGAGGCGCTTGAGCTCCAGCTCGTCGCGCACGGGCGGCACGTCGGCGATCAGCTCGCGGGCGGCTTCCACGCGAAACTTGGGCTTAGTGGAACGGGCCTGGGCGCCACGGCTCAGCCATGCAAGCTCCTTGCGCGCCATGTTGCGACGGCGCTCCTCGGTAACCGCGGCCATGCGGTCGCGCTCCACGCGCTGAAGGATATATGCGGAGTAACCGCCCTCGAAGGGGTCGACCTGGCCGTCGTGGACCTCCCACATGCTAGTGCAGACCTCGTCCAAGAACCAGCGATCGTGCGTGACCACGAGCATGGCGCCCTGGCCGCGCTGCCAGCGAGCCTTAAGATGGCGTGCAAGCCAGTTGATGGTACGCATGTCCAGGTGGTTGGTGGGCTCGTCGAGCATGAGCACGTCGTAGTCACCGATCAGCAGGCGCGCGAGGTCCACACGACGGCGCTGGCCGCCCGAAAGCTCGCCCACCATGCCCTCCCAGGGCACATCGCTAATAAGGCCAGCGAGGATCTGACGTGTACGCGGGCTCGAGGCCCACTCGTACTCAGGCGTGTCACCGACGACAGCATGATGCACGGTATCGGTATCGACAAGCTGGTCCTTTTGGCCGAGTAGACCGATCGTGATGCCGCGGCGGTGCGTCACGCGTCCGTCATCGGGCTCCAGCGTGCCGGCGAGCACGCTCAGCAGCGTCGACTTGCCGTCGCCGTTTTTACCGACAATACCAATGCGGTCGCCCTCGCCCACGCCGAGCGTCACGCTATCGAAAATATGCTTGGTGGGAAACTCTAGGCTGACGGAATCGCATCCCAAAAGAATCGCCATATGCCCTGCTCCTTCGTAGAAATTCAACGTTCTCCATGATAGCGAAAACCACCACAAAGGGGACGGGCGCCTTCGTGGTGGTTTTGGGCAAGCGCACCAGCACACGACACAAAAAGGCGGGCCATCTCCCGCAAGAGATGACCCGCCTCTCCAATCAGTCCCGCGACAACCGTGGCCGCCGCAGGCCTCAAGCATGTCCCGGACTAGGAGAACATGCCGGTGAGGTAATCATTCAGCCGCTTATCCTTGGGCCGTTGGAAAATCTCGTCGGTCTCGTCGTACTCGACCATATCGCCCATGTAGAAGAACGCCGTGCGGTTGGACACGCGCGACGCCTGCTCCATGTTGTGCGTCACGATGACGATGGCGCGGTCGGCCGCGATCGACGACATGAGGTCCTCGATCGCCAGCGTCGAGATGGGGTCGAGCGCCGAGCAGGGCTCGTCAAACAGGATCACGTCGGGGTTGAGCGCAAGCGTGCGCGCGATGCACAAACGCTGCTGCTGGCCGCCCGAAAGCGCGTAGGCGCTCTTGTCCAG
>URZR01000175.1 GCA_900552425.1 uncultured Collinsella sp.
TCCTTGACCTCGTCCCACAGCGCGGCGCCACGCAAGCTCTCCTCGACCATGCGGTCGAGCTCGTCGCGGTCGGTGATGCCGTGGCGCTTGGGCGCAAACGTAATGTTGTCGCGAATGGACTTGCGGAACGGGTTGGGCTGCTGGAACACCATGCCAATGGACCGACGCAGCTCGTAGGTGTTCTCGGTCTTGGTGTTCACGTTGCGGCCGCGGTAGTTGATCTCGCCCTCCACGCGACAGCCGCGAATCTCGCGATTCATAAGGTTGAGGCTGCGCAAAAAGGTCGACTTGCCGCAGCCCGAAGGCCCGATGAGCGCCGTGATCTCGCCCTTGTGAAAGTCGAGCGACGCATCGTGCAGCGCATGGTGGTCGCCATAGTACACGTTGACGTCCTTGGTGGAGACCACGACCTCGTCGCTCACGGCCTTGCCGCTCACGCGAACACGTTTCTCGCTCTCCCCCACGCTCGACAAAAAGTCCTGGGTGTCGGACGATGCCGCCTCGGTTGCGGGCGTTGTGTTCATCTCGCTCATTCGGCCGTCATCTTCCTTGCCAGTTGCTTGCCCACGATACGGGCGACTACGTTAAACAGCAGCACGCAAATCATCAGCAGTGCCGCGATGCCCCAGACGATCTGCTGGGCCTCGGGGCTGCCCTCGCCATAGATCTTGTAGATGTGCACGGCCAGCGACTCGCCGGGACGGAACACGTTCCAGGCGGAGGTGGGGCTCGACAGGTTAAAACTCAAGAAGTTCAGGCGAACCGGCGAGCTCATGCCCGAGGTAAAGAGCAGCGCCGCGGCCTCGCCAAACACGCGGCCGGCCGAAAGCACGATGCCGGTCACGATGGCGGGCATGGCCTCGGGAATCAGGATGTGCAGTGTGGCCTCCCAGCGAGTGAGGCCCATGGCCAGGCATGCATCGCGCTGGGCCTGCGGCACGTCCTCGAGCGCCTGCTGAATCACGCGCACCAGGATGGGGATGTTGAACATGGTGAGCGCGACGGCGCCGGAGATGATGGAGTACTTCCAGCCCAGCTGCACCGAGAACACCAGAAAGCCGAACATGCCTACGACAATGGAGGGCAGCGAGGACAGCGTCTCGATGGCGGTCGAGGCGATGTCGCGAATAGGCCCATCGGGCGCGTACTCAACCAAAAAGACCGCGCCGCCCAGGCTGATGGGCACCGAGATGATCAGGGTGATCAGCAGCAGATAGAACGAGTCGAACAGCTGGTAGAGCACGCCGCCCTGCGTTCCGTTGGCGCGTGCGGGCTGCGTGAGAAAGCCCGGCTGGAACAGCGTCGAGATACCCTCGAACAGGATGTAGGCCACCATGGAGACGACGATAAGCATGACGATGGCGACAATCGCCGTCAGCACGCCCGTGGCGATGCGGTCCTGCCTTTGGACACGCCCGAGTCTCGCCTCGTCGATGTGGATGCGCGTGCTAGCCACGAGCCTTCGCCCCCTTGCGGCCGATAAGGTGGATGATCAAGATGAAGATGAGGCTCATGCCCATCAGCAGCAGACCGAGCGCCCACAGAACATCGTCTTGGGCCGAGCCCTCGGCATAGACCGCCATAGACGTGGTGAGCGTGGTGGTGATGGTGGACGCCGGCGACAGCAGCGACGTCGGCATGGCCTCGATGCCGCCGATGACCATACGCACGGCGAGCGTCTCGCCAAAGGCGCGGGTCATACCAAGGATGACCGCGGTCATGAGCGACTGCATGGCGGACTTGAGCACCACGTGCCAGATGGTCTGCCAGCGGGTATAGCCCAGCGCGAGCGAGCCCTGACGGTAGCTATCGGGCACGGCGCGCAGGCCGTCGACCGAAAGCGTAGTCATCGTCGGCAGAATCATGACCGCCAGTACGATGGCGCCGGGCAAGATGCCCAGACCCGTGCTTACGTGGAAAACGCTCTTCATAAGACCGACGACCACGTGAAAGCCAATCAGGCCAAAGACGACCGAGGGAATGCCGGTCAAAAGCTCAATAAGCGGCTGAAAGACCTTGGAGCCAAACTTAGGCTGGATCTCGACCGCAAAGATGGCAGAGCCGATGGCGATGGGCAGCGCGATGAGCGTGGAGAGCACCATGACCGCAAACGAGGTGACGATCAGGGGCAGAGCGCCGGTATAGGGCAGGCCGTTTTCGGCCGTGTTGGCCAGGTCCCACTTGGTGCCGGTGAAGAACTCAACGATCGAGACGCCGTCCTTAACAAAAGCCGAAAGGCCCTTTTGGGCGACCATAAAGATGAGCGCGGCAACGACAAGCGTCACGAGCGCAACGCACGCGCCCGTGACGCCCAGGCCCACGTTCTCAAGGTCGCGCTTTGGCAGCTGTTTTGCCATTACAAACCTTTCCGGGGCGATTGCTTATTTAGCAGAGACCTTGCCGCTGGCGTCCTTGACGACCTTCATGGCAGAGACGGGAATAAAGCCCTGCTCCTCGACGAGCTTGCCCTGGACGTCGTCGGAAAGCATGAACTCCAGAAAGGCCTTGGTGGCCTCGTCGGCGTCCTTTGCGCAGTACATGTGCTCGGTCGCCCAAATCTTAAAGGAGTCGTCGGTAACGTTTGCGCTCTTGGGCTCCACGCCATCGACCTTGATGGCGTTGAACTTGGAGTCATCGAAGTGCGAGAAGTCGAGGTAGGAGATGGCGTTGTCGGTGCTGCCCATCTGAGTCTGGACGTCGCCGGACCTGTCGAGCTCGGCGTCGCCCTTAAAGTCGACGGCCTCGTCGCCAAAGACGGCAGCCTCGAAGGTGGCGCGGGTGCCGGAGCCGGCCTTGCGGTTGAGGACGACGATGGTAGCGTCGTCGCCGCCGACCTCCTTCCAGTTGGTGATCTGGCCGGAGAAGATGCCCTTGAGCTGCTCGAGGGACAGGTCGTCGACCTTGACGTTCTTGGAGACGACGGGGCCCATGCCCACGACGGCGACCTCGTGGTCGACGAGGTTCTTGACCTGATCGGCCTCGAGCTTGGTCTCGGCGAAGACGTCAGAGTTACCGATGGTGACGGTGCCGGCGGCAACGGCGGTCAGGCCGGTGCCGGAACCGTTGCCGGAACCGGAAACGGAAACGTCGGGGTTCTCGTCCATGAACTTCTCAGCGGCAGCCTCGACGAGCGCCTGGAACGAGGATGCTCCGTCGTAGGTCACCTCACCGGAGACGGACTCGGCGGCAGCGGCGCTACCCTTGTCGGCGGCGTCGGAAGCGCCTGCGCCGCCGCAACCAACGAGGCCGAGGCCCACGATGCTGGCGAGACCACCAGCGAGGCCGAGGAACTGACGACGAGAATAAGCCTGATCGAGCATGATCTTCCTTTCATACAAGCGACTCGCGGGCACCCTGCCCGCTTTGCTGTTTGGAAAGATACGGTCTCGATCGGGCAGCGCCCGCGTCAGCTGCGCTTTATTACGGGCATCTGATAGACCCTTACCGCAAGCGCGGCCCAGCCTTTACAAACGGATAACAAACCCGCCGCCAAGCATGGCCCGCCTTTTACACCAGAGGAACGTCCCAATGACTACCCCACCGCAACAGAAAAAGCCCGGGCAAAAGCACCGGGCTCGTTATGCAAGCTTGTATCCAAGCAGGATATAGGGGAAGCCCTACAGTTCGAGTTCGTTTAGACGAAGGATTGCCACGATATAGATCTTGAGCGCTTGCTTGAGCTGTTCCTCGTTGGCACACTCGTTGGGACCGTGCATCTGGCCGCCCCACGCGGGCAGCTCCAGACCGGTCTCCTCGGGGCCAAACGATACGGCGCGGGCAAAGTTGCGCGCGTACGTGCCGCCGCCCATGGCAAAGGGCTCGGCATGCTTGCCCGTAAACTCGTTATAGGTATCAATAAGCGCCTTCACGGCCGGATCGTCGGCAGATACCGAGAACGGCACCTTCGCGCGACCCAGCTGGCACGTCACGCCAAAACGGCCCACGAGCGGCTCGAGCTGCTCGCGGAT
>URZR01000176.1 GCA_900552425.1 uncultured Collinsella sp.
ATTTCGCTTGGCGCCATGGCCACCATGATGAGCGGCAAGGGCGACGAGTTCATGAGGGCCTACATGGGCGCGCTGGTCAAGATGAACAAGACCGGTACCGAATACGTACGCGGCATTCCCGTGGTCAAGGTGTTTCAGCAGACGGTCTATTCCTTTAAGGCGTTCCACGACGCGATCGCCGAATACGCCGACATGGCGCAAAGCTATGCGGGCACGTTCTGCCGGGGTCCGCAGGTGCTCAACCTTACCGCGCTCAATGGCCTTGTGGCATTTCTCTTGCCCGTGGCATTGCTGTTGGCGCCGGGCGAGACAGACTTTGCACGCTTTATGACCAACTTCACGTTTTACGCGATTTTTTCGGCCGTGGTGCCGACGGCCATGACCAAGCTCATGTTTGTGGGAGAGGCCTCTCAGATGAGTGCCGATTCGCTGGCTCGCATTCGAAGCGTCATGGATTCCAAGCGGCTCTCCGTGCCCGCGCAACCCAAGCACCCCGCTGGCAGCGATGTGCGCTTTGAGGACGTGAGCTTTACCTACGAGGGCGCCGAGGCGCCTGCCGTCAACCATGCGAGTTTTAGCGTTCCCGCAGGTAGCACCCTCGCGCTGGTGGGTCCTTCGGGCGGCGGCAAGTCAACCTGCGCAAGCCTGATTCCTCGTTTTTGGGATGTTTCCGCAGGTCGAGTGCTCGTAGGTGGTGTGGACGTTCGCGATATGGATCCGCACGAGCTTATGGACCAGGTTGCCTTCGTGTTCCAGACCAACCAGCTGTTCCGGCAAACACTTGCCGATAACGTGCGTGCCTCCAAGCCCACGGCCACTGACGACGAAGTGCGTGCGGCCCTCTCCGCAGCTCAGTGCGACGACATTGTGGCCAAGCTCCCGCAGGGCATCAATACCATGCTCGGCGCTGGCGGAGCATATCTTTCGGGTGGCGAGGTCCAGCGCGTGGCACTCGCCCGCGCAATCCTTAAGGACGCACCTATCGTGGTGCTCGACGAGGCCACGGCGTTTGCCGATCCCGAGAACGAGGCACTCATCCAGCGTGCCTTTAGCAAACTGGCGGCGGGTCGCACGGTCATTATGATCGCGCACCGGCTTTCGACCGTGGTGGGGGCCGACAAGATCGTGGTGCTCAACCAAGGTAGCGTGCAGGAGGCCGGCACCCATGCCGAGCTGCTGTCCCAAAAGGGTCTGTATGCCAAGATGTGGGCCGAATACGAACAGGCCGCGAGCTGGAAGATCACTGCTGTCGCGGATGCCGCCGTCACGAAGGGAGGCGAGGCCTAAATGTTCGCCTCATTCCAAAAGAAGTATTTCCTATCCGATAAAGGCGTCGCCGGCGTAAAACGCGGCATTTTCTGGACCGCGCTCACCAATCTCATTACCATGGCCGGCATGGGCTTATTGTTCCTGGTCATGGCCGGTTTTGTCGAACATCTCGCCACCGGTGCCGACCTGCCGGATGCCCTGCCGATTGTGGGCGGCCTCCTGGTCTTTTTCGTGCTGCTCTTTGCCTCTAACTGGCAGCAGTACTATTACACGTACTTCATCTTTTACGAGGAGTGTGGCAAGCAGCGCATGGAGATCGCCGAGCGCCTGCGCAAGCTGCCGTTGTCGTTTTTTGGCCGCCGCGATCTGGCCGATTTGACCGAGACCATCATGGGCGACGTTCAGACCATGGAGCATGCCTACAGCCATGTGCTGGGAGAGCTCTGGGGCGCCATCATCGCAAGCGCCATCGTGTTTATGTCATCGCTGTTCTTTTGCTGGCAGCTGGCGATTGCGGCGTTTTGGAGCGTTCCCGTGGCCTTTGCCGTGCTGTATCTAACACGCGGCCCCATGACCCCGGTGTTCGACCGCGTGCGCGCCGAGAAGGTCAAGGTCACCGAGGCGATCCAGGAGACGCTCGACTGCGTGCGCGAGATCCGCGCCACCAACCAGGAGACTCATTATCTTGAGGGGCTCAACGCCGTGATCGATGCCGAGGAGCGCGAGACCACCAAGGGCGAGCTCGCCAATGGGCTTTTGGTCAACTCCGCCTTTGCCATCCTGCGCCTGGGGATTGCCACCACGTTGGTCACGGGCGCTGCGATGGTCGCCTCCGGCCAGGTCGACTTTTTGATGATGTTTGCCTTCCTGCTTATGGTGAGCCGCATCTATGCGCCCTTTGATCAGGCGCTGATGCTGATGTCCGAGCTGTTTGCCGCCGAGTCGTCGGCCAAGCGCATGCGTTCCATCATGGAAGAGCCCGTGGCGCGGGGCAGCGAGCAGTTTGAGCCCGTAGGCCACGATGTGGTGTTCGATCACGTGGCATTTGGCTATGGTGCGGGCGAGGACGGCCGCGCCGGCGAGAAAGTTCTTACCGATGTGAGCTTTACCGCTAAGGAAGGCGAGGTCACGGCGCTGGTCGGTCCTTCGGGCTCCGGTAAGTCCACAGTGAGCCGCCTGGCCGCGCGCTTTTGGGACGCCACCGAAGGCACGGTCACCGTGGGCGGCGTGGATGTTGCGAGCGTCGATCCCGAGGCGCTGCTGCGCGACTACGCCATTGTGTTCCAAGACGTGCTGCTCTTTGACGACACGGTGATGGGAAACATCCGTCTTGGTCGTCGCGATGCCACCGATGAGAAAGTGCTTGCTGCCGCGCGTGCCGCCAACTGCGACGAGTTTGTGAGCCGCATGCCGCAGGGCTATGACACCATGATCGGCGAGAACGGCTCCAAGCTGTCCGGCGGTGAGCGCCAGCGCATCTCTATCGCCCGTGCGCTGCTCAAAGACGCGCCTATCGTGCTGTTGGACGAGGCGACGGCGAGCTTGGATGTGGAGAACGAGACCGTGGTTCAGCAGGCGCTCTCCCGTCTGCTTGCAGGTAAGACGGTTATCGTTATTGCCCACCGTATGCGCACGGTGGAAAATGCCGATAAGATCGTTGTACTCAAGGATGGTGTGGTTGCCGAGCAGGGCACTCCGGCGCAGCTCAAGGCGGCAGGTGGAGAATTCGCCCGCATGGTGGCGCTGCAAAAGGAAGCAGCTACCTGGCAGTTGTAAGAAGGGGCAAAGGGACAGTCCCTTTCTCACATTGACAATCGGTTACTCCGCATCGTTAATTTTCAAAAGGTTAGCCATGGCTGACCTAGATAGTTAGATAAAATTGAGATATTTCAAAAGCGTGCTCGAGCAAACTTGTTTACTCGGGTGCTGAAGCACCATGCCGCGTCCAATGCGGCAAAAAGGAGAAGCAACATGAAGAAGTCGACGTTCAATACCCTGCTTGTCGGTGGCGGTTTTCTGCTTGGCACGGCCGGCATCAAGCTGCTTACCAGCGCTCCGGTAAAGAGCGCCTGCGTGCAGGGTATCGCGTGCGGCATGCGCATCAAGAACGTTTACCAGGACATGGTCGAGCAGGCCAAGGCTAATGTCGACGACATGGTTGCCGAGGCTGCTTACATCACCCAGAGCGAGGCCGCTGCTGACGAGGCAGCCGAGTAACGCTCCCAGGCACAAACTATGAGATTCTCGATTATTAGCGAGATCCCCGGCAGGACCCGTCTTCAATTGGCGGGTCCTGTGCCAGAGAGCGATCTCGATGCACTTCTTAAGCTTGGCGGCGACATCGACGGCGTGCACAAGGTGCGCGTCTACGGCCGCATCGGCCAGATGGCACTCGAATACGACGAGTCGCGCCGCGATGCCGTGCTGGCCGCCGTCGGTGCGCTCGACGCTCAGGCCATTGCCGACGCAAAGACGGGTTACGTGATGCAGCTTGAGCCACGCAAGCACAAGCTCGTCATGGATCTTGCCACACTTATCGGCGCCCACTACGCGCGCCGCTGGTTCTTGCCGACGCCTCTGCGTGCTGTGTTTGTCGTGGCCGGTTACATGGCATTTTTGCGCGCCGCCCTCCGTGAGCTCGCGCAGCCGCGCCTGACCGTTCCCGTGCTCGATGCTTCGG
>URZR01000177.1 GCA_900552425.1 uncultured Collinsella sp.
GCCGGTGTCGGGGCCTGCGGGGCAGCGGAGACGGCCTTCTTCTCTGCCTTGGCCTCGGCCTTGGGCGCGTCAACGGCGCCACCCGTCGCCTTGATGATCTCAACGGCCTGGTCGATGATCTTCACCGGATCGGCGATTACATCCGAGGTGCCGACCTTCAGGAACTTGCCCTCGGCCATCTTCTGCTCAAAACGATCCTCGTTCTCGACGCCCACGTCGACGGACTCGAGCACCAGGTCGGCGGAATCCACGTCTTCCTGCGTCAGCTCGTTCTCGATACCCAGGCCACCCTGAGCCTCGACTTTGCACTCGATGCCACGGGCGGCGCATTCATCCTGAATCGCCTTCTGGGCCATATACGTGTGGGCAATACCCACGGTACAGGCGGCAACGCCTACGATCTTCATTGCTTCCCTCTTTTCATAGAGTTGCGTGCGCAAGACACCGTTTGCGGAGGCCTCCGGAGCATCCCCTGCCGTTTGGACTTGCTGTCTTTTCGACAAGACCAATATAGGTGCTCGTTTTTCTTAATGCCAGCTTATTTCGGTAAACGCGCAGGTCAGAGCGTTGGTTATGCTATTTGGTTATGCGTTTAACCAAAAATGAATCCTGCGGTTTTACCCTCGATTTCAAAAGTCAAGAAGTATTTGATTTTCTCGGTAGACGGCAGATGCGCATGCCGGTCACAAATTTCGACCCCACCCGTATACCGCATTTGTTGCATACTCATATGAAAGGAAAAGGTCGCTCACCGAAGCGCATCCCTCACCAAGACTCAAAGTCATCATGTTGGAAAATGCTCATCTGTCGGAAGGAGTCGCTGTGGCAAAACAGCGCGTTACGATCGCAGACGTCGCTCGAGAGGCGGGAACCTCGACGGCAAGCGTCTCGTATTACCTCAACGACAAACGAGAAAAGCTTAGCGAGAAGACGCAGGCAAAGATTGCGCGCGTCATCAAGGAACTCGGATACGTTCCCAACGCCCAAGCGCAAACGCTCACCGGCAAGCAGACCCACGTCATCGCCATCATCATTTTGGATAACACCAACAAGTGGGCGGGCCTCGTCCTCAACGGCATGGAACAAGTCATGCTCCCCGCGGGCTACCAGACGGTCGTTTGCACGAGCAACTTTAACCCCGAGACCGAGCTCATGTATGTCGACAAAATGCTCTCGCTGGGCGTCGATGGTTTTATCATCCAGCCCACGGCAAATTTCAAGGCCGTCCACGACCGCATCAAGCGCGCCGGCAAGCCCGTCGTCTTTTTTGACGCGGCCATCTACAGCCCAGGCACCAGCTGGATCAAAACCAACCTCTACGACGGCGTGTACAATGCCACGCAGGCGCTTCTCGATGCCGGCTACGAGGACTTTTTCTCCATTGCTGCCAATATGACCGAAATGCGCACCCGCATGGAACGTTTTCAGGGATATGCCGAGGCATTGGCCGCGAATGGGCAACTCTACAAAGCCATCCCCATCGATCACAACAAGCCGTCAATCAGCGAGCTCACCGAATACTTTAAATACAAGCTCAACCCCGCCAAGCGAACCCTTATCTTCGTGCAAAATCAGTGGGCACTCCCCCGTGTCTACAAGGCACTCCAGCCCATGGCCCATCTGCTTCCGCAGCAAATCGGCCTTTTGGGACTCAACTGCGAAGACTGGACCAACCTCACCACGCCGACCGTCTCCACCATCATCGAGCCTGTCGACCAGGAAGGTCGCGAAGCAGCCGAGATGCTGCTCGCCCTACTTGACGGCAGCAGCGAACCCGGCGAGCAGCGCATTCTCGAGTGTAAGCTCAACTGGCTCGACTCCACCTCGATCTAGCCATACGTCAAATATGAGGCAAATGAATCCGTAGCGTTTGTCCCAAATCTTAAGTATTTGTTCGACAGAACGGCCCCTGTCGGCTCCTGCTAGACTGGTAGATTCCCAACCGTCCATCCAGGAGCCTCCATGTCGCGCAAGTCCGCTTACAAGCAAGTACTTTCCATCGGCACCGCCGTGGTGCTGGGGTTTGCGCTGTTCACAGGGTCGCTCGACGGAGCGCCCAAGCTGTTGTCGCCGCAAAGCGATGAGCAGGCGGCAGCCCTGGCCGAAAAACAAAACGAGAGTCCCAGCCGCACCGACGACGAGGCAGACCTGGTTGCCCGGCTCGAATCAGGAACAGCGAGCTCCTCGGACTCTCAAAATAGCCAAGACTCTGGCGATGGCTCCGATTCCGCCGCACCCGACACCGGTGACGACGCTTCCGCGGACAGCGCTGCCACCCCCATCGACGAGGTCGAAAACCCCGATCTCGACCGCGCCCGCGGCGTATATCTCAGCAGTATTCCCGACTACGCGGGTAACCCCTATGTTGCCCTGCGCGCCGATAGCACCCACCCGCTCGGCACGCCGTCATTCACACTCGATGAATACGAGCGCGCTACAGAAGAGGGCTGCTTTAAGAAGTTCTCCAAGCTCGACAGCCTGGGCCGCACCCGCAAAGCGCTCGCCTGCGTGGGCCCCGAATCGCTCGGTCAAGGCAAGCGCGGCGATATCTCGCGCATCCACCCCGCCGGATGGCGCCAGCAGCGCTACGACTTTATTCCGGGCCAGAGCCTCTACAACCGCTGCCACCTTATCGCCTGGTCGCTCTGCGGCGAAAACGCCAACCGCAAGAATCTCCTCACCGGTACGCGCTATCTCAACGAGACGGGCATGCTGCCGTTTGAAGAACAGATTCTCGGCTACATCCGCGACACGGGCAACCACGTGCTCTACCGCGTCACGCCCATGTACAACGAAGAGGAGCTCGTCTGCCGCGGTGTGCGCCTGGAGGCACAGTCGGTCGAGGACCACGGCAAGACGCTGTGCTTCCACGTATATTGCTACAACCTGCAGCCGCATGTGCAGATCGACTACGCCACCGGCCGCAACCAGACATCCGGAGACTAGCGCCGACCAGGCTGCCCCAAAACCTAAAATGATCCGTTTTCCTCCGCCCCCCAGGGATCAAAAAGGGCCGCCCCGGATTACCCAGAGCGGCCCTTGCGTCGGCATGTATCTTACGGGCAAAGCAACACGCTACTTGGCGCGACCCTCCTCATAGCGCTCGACCAGCTTGGCCTGCACGTCATAGGGCACCTGCTCATAGCCCGCGGGCTTCATGGTAAAGTCGCCCGTGCCGCGCGTGATAGAGCGCAGACGCGTCGAGTAATCCGTCAGCTCGGCGAGAGGTGCCTGGGCGATGACCACGGTATCGCCGCGCTCATCGGTCTCCATACCCGTCACGCGACCGCGCGAGGCCGAGATGTCGCCCATCACGGCGCCGGCGTAGCTCTCGGGGATAGTCACCGTAATTTCCTCGATGGGCTCCAGCACCACCGGGTCGGCATCGGCACACGCCTTGCGCAGGCCGATGCGAGCCGCCGCGCGGAACGCCATCTCGTTGGAGTCGACGCTGTGATACGAACCGTCATACACAGCCACGCGAATGCCCGTGAGCGGGTAGCCGGCAATGATGCCGTCCTTCATGGTCTCCTGGATGCCCTTGTCCACTGCGGGAATCAGCGAGCGCGGAATACGGCCGCCCACGACCTCGTCCACAAACTCATAGCCATCGCTCGTGCCGTCGGGCCCGATGAGCGGCTCAACGCGCAGCCAGCAGTCGCCATACTGACCGGCACCGCCAGTCTGTTTCTTGTGGCGGCCCTGGGCACTCGCCGTGCGGCGGATGGTCTCGCGATACGGAATGCGGATCGGCACGCTTTTGGCCACGACCTTGGTGCGATCCTCCAAACGGTTGAGCAGCACCGAAACCTGCGCCTCACCCACGGCGGAGATGATAGTCTGGCCCGTCTCCTCGTCACGATCGATGCTCATGGTCGGATCGGCCTTGCACGCCTTCTCGATAAACGTGTAGAGCTTCT
>URZR01000178.1 GCA_900552425.1 uncultured Collinsella sp.
GCCTCGTACGGGAGGGCCGTCCAGCGGGGCGGGCGCCTGAGCCTGCTCCATCGCGTCCATTACAAGGAGGAAGCATATGACAACCGTCTCCGCGCCCATCGATGCGACCAAGACCCCCGCGTGGGCTGCGTTGCAGAAGCATCATGACGAGCTGGTCTCCCAGGGTATCAGCCTGAAGGATTGGTTCGCTGCCGATCCCGATCGCGTGGCCAAGCTGAGCTATGACCTGGGCGATCTGCACTTCGACCTTTCCAAGAACCTCATTACCGACGAGACCGTCAAGCTTTTGCTCGACCTTGCTTCCGAGCTGGGCATCGAGGCCCGTCGCGACGCCATGTTCGCCGGTGAGCACATCAACACCACTGAGGACCGCGCCGTTCTCCATACCGCGCTGCGCCGCCCCGCAAGCGATGCCGGCACCTTGATGGTTGACGGCCAGGACGTCGTTGCCGACGTGCACGAGGTCCTCGACCGCATGTATGCCTTCGCAGAGCGCGTCCGCTCCGGTGAGTGGAAGGGCGTTACCGGCAAGAAGATCGAGCACCTGGTGTCCATCGGCATCGGCGGCTCCGACCTGGGCCCGGTCATGGCCTACGAGGCTCTGCGTCCCTACGCCGACGCCGGTATCGACTGCCGCTATATCTCCAACATCGACCCCAACGATCAGGCAGAGAAGCTCCGCGGCCTCGATCCCGAGACCACGCTCGTGATCATCGTTTCCAAGACTTTCACCACGCTTGAGACCCTCACCAACGCTCGCGAGGTCAAGACCTGGATGCTCGAGCAGCTCAAGGCTCAGGGCGCCATCGACGGCTCCGAGGAGCAGAACGCCGAGGCCGTGGCAAAGCACTTCGTCGCCGTTTCCACCGCACTCGAGAAGGTCGAGGCCTTCGGTATCGACCCCGCCAACGCCTTCGGCTTCTGGAACTGGGTCGGCGGCCGCTACTCCGTCGACTCCGCCGTGGGCCTGTCGCTGATCGTCGTGCTCGGCCCCGAGCGCTTCCAGCAGTTCCTCGAGGGCTTCCACGCCATCGACGAGTACTTCTGCAACACGCCGCTCGAGAGCAACGCCGTCGCACTGATGGGCCTGCTCAACGTCTGGTACGTCAACTTCTTCGGCTCCAAGAGCCACGCCGTGCTGCCGTACTGCCAGTACCTGCACCGCTTCCCGGCCTACCTGCAGCAGCTGACCATGGAGTCCAACGGCAAGCACGTCCGCTGGGACGGCAGCGCTGTGACCTCCGATACCGGTGAGATCTTCTGGGGCGAGCCCGGCACCAACGGTCAGCACGCCTTCTACCAGCTGCTGCACCAGGGCACCGTGGTGGTCCCGGCCGACTTTATCGCTTTCGCCAACACTGCCAACCCCGCAACCGACAGCGGCCAGGATGTCCACGAGCTGTTCCTGGGCAACTTCCTGGCCCAGACCAAGGCGCTCGCCTTTGGTAAGACGGCCGACGAGGTCCGCGCCGAGGGCACGCCCGAGCAGATTGTCCCGGCCCGCTGCTTTGAGGGCAACCGTCCGACGACCTCGATCTTCGGCGACACGCTGACCCCGTTCGCGCTCGGCGAGCTCATCGCCCTGTACGAGCACATCACGTTTGTCGAGGGCACGGTCTGGGGCATCGACTCCTACGACCAGTGGGGCGTCGAGCTGGGCAAGCAGCTTGCCAAGCAGATCACCCCTGCCTTCCACGATGACGCCGCCAAGGCCGAGCAGGACGCTTCGACCCAGGCGCTCATCGAGTTCTACCGCGCTCACCGCAAGTAGTCGCTGCTGTTAACGCATCGCGCCTTATAGTCAGGGGCCCGTATCCTATCGGATGCGGGCCCCTTTGCTTTGCCGTGGTCCCGGGGCGCACGGCCTTTGTGGAACATCGCCGGGGCGCCGCGCGCTGCGAGACCCCTGCGCCTAGATCTCGGCCTCCGCATGGCCTCGCTGCGCCTCGGGCAGCTCCCCGTAGAGCGGATGGTCTTCGAGCCTAAAGCGCTCGACCTGTTCGGGAGTGCGACCGCGTACAAAGAGCCACGAGCGATCAGTCGGCGTCGCCATGAGCGTGCTGGGCAGCGCGTCGGCGCGGTCGGAAAACACCCGGGCACTCTCGGGATCCTGGAACGCCAGCACCAGATGCGTGTCGCAGTTGCCCATGATGGAGCGTGCGCGTGCCTCGCCATAGAGCGCATCGAGCTGGTTGGTCGACTGCAGCAGCAGCGTTGCCCAGATGTTGCGGCTTCGGATAATCGAGAGCACGTTGTCGATCCGGGGGATCTGCAGATTTGCGAAGTCATCGAGCATAAAGCGCACGGGCACGGGCAGGCTGCCGTCGGGCTGCCTATCGGCCTCACGAATGAGGCCCATAAACGCCTGCGAAATAAAGAGGCCGGTCAGCGGATCGAGATTGCGGTCAATATCGCTCACGGTTACAAACAGGGCGCAGAGGGTGTGTCCCATGGAAGCGAAGTCCACCTGATGGCACTCACGATAGAGCTGTGCCGCACCGTCGAATCCCAGACACATGACCTTTTCGGCAAGGATGCCGACGATGCTCGCGTGCATGCGCTCGGCATTTTGCGTAATGGCGTAGCGCCGCCATAGCGAGAGGGCATAGCTTTGGGGGTCGGTCGTGATCAGGTCGTCAAACAATCGACCCGTGGCACCGTCCTGCAGGTGCTCGATCAGCTTGATGACCGAGCTGATCGTCTGCTCGTCGGCGGGTAGCTGTTCGATGACGTAGGCGATAAGACACGACAGCAGGTTTGCCGCCGCATGATCCCAAAAAGGCTGGTTGTTGTCCTCGATGGGGCAGATGGCCTTTGCCACCGAGAGGATGTCCTGCTGGTTGGGCCTGCCGTCCGCCTTGCGGCGAATGTGCCTCAGGGGGTTGTAGCCGCAGCGCTCGATGCCGGGCGCAAGGGCCGGGACGGTGTTGAGGTCGGCGAAGTTGAGACATTGCACGCGGTAACCGTGGGCTGCCAGCACGGGTCCCACTTCGCGACAGAGCGTGCCTTTGGTGTCGAGCACGATGTAGCTTGCGTTCATTTGCAGTAGGTTGGGCTTGAGGACGTTTCGGGTCTTGCCGGCTCCCGAGGGGCCGATCACAAGTGCATTGTTGTTGAGTCCCGTTTGGCGGCTGTCGCAGGAAAGCGTTCGATCCTTGGCGAGGATGGTGGACGATGCGGACTCAGATGCGGCGAGGCGGCTGGCGAGGTTAGACATGGGCGACCTCCTTGGTGGTCGAGAGGATTTCGTGGGCAAAGCCGAGCTCGACGGCGCGCTCGGCCGAAAGGTAGGTGTCTTTTGCAGTGAGGGACTGGATGCGCTTGGGCGTGAGTCCGCTGCGGTCCGAGAGGATTTGCGTGAGGGTCTTGCGGGTCTGCATGAGACGCCGGCTGGTTTCCTGCAGCGCAAGTGCCGAGCCGCCTGCCCCCTGGGGGATCAGCGGGTCGTGAATCATGAGCTCTGCATGGGGCGCCATACGGCGATCGTCGCCGCCCATAAAGATCACGGCGCCCATGGACGCGGCGAATTCCAGGTAGACGGTGCGGATGGGGCACGATGCGAGGCGCATGGCGTCATAGATCGCAAGACCCGATCGCACGCTTCCGCCGGCGCTGGCGATAAATATGGTGATGGGGCGGCTGGGGTCGGTGGCATCGAGCAGGCGGATCTGCTGGCATAGGTCGTGGGCCATCGGGGTTTCGATGTTTCCCATGACGGAGAGCTCGCGACGGGCGAGCATCTCATCGTAAATGCTGGTGAGCGTGATGCCTCGGGCGGATTCACGCATGGTGAGGGGGCTGATGATGGGGGAATGATTGGTGTCCATGAGGACTCCTTTCTGTTGGTTGTGTTGTGGAGGAATAGGATTGTTGCCCGCGGAGGGGCTGGCGGGCTACAGGGTTCGTCCGAGCCTGAGATC
>URZR01000179.1 GCA_900552425.1 uncultured Collinsella sp.
AGGACGAGCTCGAGGGCAGCGCGCGCTATGCCGGCAAGGCCGCGTTTTACAACATTCGCTAAACGGGCGAATTTGGCGAGGGGGAGGCTGACTCGGTTCCGTCCCGCCTTGACTGGATGCTGCAAAGCGCCATGGGCGCTGGGCCATACGGCTCAGCGCCTTTTTTATGTCGAGCAAAGGCTGGCGAAGGCGGTGCAGGCGCTCGTGCTATAACTAAAGGACTTAGCGCAAACAAACCTCAACCGCACAAGGCGCACATGGATCAGATTTACGACAACAGGTACTATTCCGCCGGTTCGCGCGAGCCGTCGCCTCGCCGTGCGCGCACGGTGCAGCTTGGTGGGTCCGCCTATGCCGGCGCCGACCGCTCCACGCAGCGCCCGGCAAGTACCTCGCGCCCCAATGCTCAATCAAATACCTTGGCAGATGGACCGGTGCGCCCGGCACGTTCGTCGCATGCGTCGCGTCCCTCGACTCAAGCACACGACAAATCGAGTAGGCCCTCGAACCGTCTTTCGGGCTCGGACTTTATGCATTACGCCAACGACAACGCGGTTGTCAAGGCGATCTATGACTTTACGCATGGCCCTCTGCGTCCGCTGTTTATCGGTATCGTGGTGGCGCTGGTGCTCGTGAGCCTGTATTTCCCCGTGCGCGATCTGTACGTGGCAAAGCGTTCGAGCGATATCTTGGCCAAGCAGGTCGAGATTCGCCAGCAATACAATGATGAGATGAAAAAAGACACTGATAAGTGGTTCTCGGAAGAGGGAATTAAGGATTCGGCACGGGACCTGGGCATGGCGATGCCCGGCGAGAAGAGGATTGAAGTGCAGGGTCTGGACGAGGATTCGGATTCGTCGTCGAGCAAAAAGTCCTCAAACGCCAAGAATGCCAGCGAAGTGGCCAAAGAGATCGAAGAGGTCGGCAAGGACGCACCGTGGTACATCAAGACGCTCGATATGCTGTTTGGATTTAACGGCGTCGAGGGCCAGGCGGTCGCGTCCAGCGGCGAGTAGGCGAGTAGCGCCCGGAGGGGAGCCCGCAATGGCAGATTGCAAACGATATAAGGTGGCCGCGATTGACCTGGGAACGGTGTCGTCGCGACTAGTGCTGGCGCAGGTCGAGGCTGGGGCGATCGTGGAATCGTCCAAGCATACCGAGATCACCGACTTGGGCGAGGGCGTGGACGCGACGGGGCGCTTTTGCGAGGCGGCCGTTGAGCGCGTGCTCGCTGCGTGCCGCATGTTTGTGGACGAAGCCCGTACCTTTGGGGCCGCGTGCGTCTGCACCACCTGCACGAGTGCCGCGCGCGATGCGTCCAATGCCGCGCTGCTGCTGGACGGTCTGCACGATCTGGGGCTCGAACCGCAGGTGATTCCGGGCGAGGTCGAGGCGCGCCTGACATTTTTTGGCGTGGCGCACGACTTTGCCGGCGAGCGCATCATCGTCGCCGATTCGGGCGGCGGCTCCACGGAGCTCGCGACGGGCGTCTATGCGCCTGAGCGCGGGGTCTTTGCGCTGGAGGGAACGCGCTCGCTGGACATCGGTTGCCGTCGCGTGACGGAGCGCTTTTTCTCCGCGTTGCCGCCCGCGGATGGCGAGCTTGCTGCCGCTGCCGCGTGGGCAGGCGATCAGTTCGCCGCCTATTTTGAGGGCCTGCCTGTCGACTTTGAGCGCGCCGAACGCCTCGTTGCGGTGGGCGGCACCGTCACCACGCTCGTGGCACTCGTTCACGAGCTGGAGCCGTATGATTCGAGCTTTGTGCACCTGCGCGAGCTTTCGATGGAGCAGGTTTCGGCCGCTATCGAGCGCATGTCCGCGCTGGATGTTGCGGGCATTGCCGCTCTGCCGGGCGTGCAACCTAAGCGCGCAGGCGTGATCTTGGCAGGTGCCGTGGTAATTCGCGAGCTCATGCGAGCCGGCGGCTACGACACGCTTACCGTAAGCGAGAACAGCCTGCTCGCTGGCATGGCCACCACCATTAACGAGGTTCTCGACGGCGCGACCCCCACCATCGCCTGGACCCCGAGCCTGAGCACCCTTTAAAAGTAGTCAAAAAAGCTCTGTCCCAAATGAGCTGCTCTGCAGTTGACGGCACCTAAAAGAAACGAGCCCGCATCCCTGGGGGACACGGGCTCGTAAGCACTACATGGTAGGGGCGGTGGGACTCGAACCCACAATCCTTGCGGCGAGAGATTTTAAGTCTCCTGCGTATGCCAATTCCGCCACGCCCCCGTGAGACTAGAAGTCTAGCACAAGCCGTCCGTTACGCGTTGACGGCCATCGAGTGCTGGCCTGACTTTTCCAAGTACTCGGCAAACTTGGCTTCGTCGCCCTTGTTCTGGTACTGCAGGGCCAGCAGGTACTCCAAGCGGCAGCGCTTGACCGGGTCGTCGCCGACATCCTCGAGCATGCGCTCCAGCTCGGGAATGTCGTTGTGACGCTTGAGGATCATCGTGTCGTACATCAGCTGGCACTCGTGCGCGACCGCCTCGGCCTGACCGCCCTCAAAGCCCTTGATTTCGTGCAGCAGCTCCTTGGACTTTTTGCGGTCCTCCTGACCAACGTAGTAGTTAAAGGCCTTGATCACCAGGTCGACGCGCTGCATCTTGGGCAGGTTGAGTCCCAGCAGCAGGTCGAACATCTCGCCGGCGCGCTCGTGGTCCTCGCGCAGCAGATAGGAGTTTAGACGCAGGTAGTCGCGGTTGTAGCGCGGGTACAGCATGCTGGTGAGTTTGCCGTCGAGCAAACGATCGAACTCGGCCCACTGTTTGGCGGCCATCAACTGTTGCAGGCGTTTAAACGTAGTGCGTTTTTTGACGCTAAAGAACACCGATACGGCGATACAGATGATAACGACGGCGGTCCAGAGTGTGCGGGAATCGGGCATGTTAGGATCCTTAGTCGCTCATAAAGCGAGCGGTATGACAACACGTACTAGATGTATTATACGCAGCGCACAAGCAAACTGGCATAAAAGCTCATCGAGGCTGAGTGCCATCGCTCGCTGCGGTACACTTACCTAAAGTAAACCATGAAGGGAGACATTACCTATGAAGAAGATCGTTTTGGCTTGCGGCGCTGGCGCTGCTACTTCCACGCTCGTTGCCCAGAAGGTCGCCACCATGCTCGACGCCAACGGTTACGCCGGCAAGTATGAGATCGTGCAGTGCGCCATCTCTGAGGCCAAGGACGCTTGCGACGAGGGCGCCGACCTGCTGATCGCCACCACCGTTGCCCCCGAGGGCCTCACCTGCCCGTACGTGAGCGGCGTGCCCTTCATGACCGGCATGAACCGCGTCGCTGCCGAGAAGGCCGTTCTCGACGTTATGGCTCAGTAGGCGCTGCCTGTATGAATGAGCAGAACGCCAACCCGGTAGAGCTCTTTGGCATGCGCGTCGCCCACGTGGGCATTAACGCCACCGACCCGGCCGATGCCCTGGAGATCGCGGAGCTGTTCTCGACGATGATGGGCCTACCTGTCATCGAGACCCCGGTTTCGTACTTTAACGATTCGCTGATCGAGGTCATGAAGCAGAACGGTCGTGGCACCAAGGGCCACATTGGCTTTGCCGTCAACGACATCGATGCGGCCGAGAAGTGGTTTGCCGAGCGCGGACTCGAGGTCAACGAGGAGTCGCGCGTGCTGCTGCCCGACGGCGGCACCAAACTCGTGTACTTTAAGCGCGAGTTCGCCGGCTTCGCCGTGCACCTGTGCCGCGAGTAGCGCACGAGCTGCTATGGCTAACGAAAAATGGGGTAAGGCGCGTGGCTTTGCCCCATTTTTAATGCCGAGAGGGTGACTGACGGGCTGCCGTAAATCGAAGGTGAATGCTTTTCCGCGAAGTGAACGAGTGAAATCGAGCCCCTGAAGCATCGACACTTTTACGTCGCTCTTTCCTGCGGTT
>URZR01000180.1 GCA_900552425.1 uncultured Collinsella sp.
TGAGCACCTCGGCATGATCGGTCAGGACCTCGATCTCGCCGGTCGCGAGCTTGGTGTTGGTGGTCTCCTCGCCACGGGCGCGCACAACGCCGTGGATCTTGATGGGCCACTCGGGACGCATGGTCTCGGCGATCTTAAAGGCATCGCCGTCGGAGTGCTCGGGGTCGAAGGTGAGCTGCGTGATGCCCTCACGGTCGCGAAGGTCGCAGAAAATAAGGCCGCCGTGGTCGCGGCGACGGCTCACCCAACCGGTGAGGGTGACCTCTTCGCCCACGTTCTCGCGACGAAGCTCGCCGCAGGTACGGGTGTGCATGGAATGCTCGTCGATGGGACGGGTCTGGCTCATACCAGTGATCCTCCTTTATGGATCTGTGCCGCCCCGTGTCGTTCCGGGCGGCGTCGTACAGATTTGCCCAGCCTGCGTAAACCGCGCAGCCAGACATGGCGTTCTATCTTATCGCACCTGTGTCGATGTGCCGCGGAAAAGTAGCTCATGCCCAAAGACTTGACGGAGACGAAACAATTGGTGCACCGCGGCCGTCGCCAAGGCGTGCCACGTGCGACAATGTGCCCCAATACAACTGCACTCGGAAAGGCCCGCCATGACTGCACGCCTCATCGTTATGGATATCGACTCCACACTCATCAACCAGGAGGTTATCGATCTTTTGGGCGAGGAGGCCGGCGTAGGCGAGCAAGTGGCGAAGATCACTGAGCGCGCCATGCGCGGCGAGCTTGACTTTAAGCAGGCGCTCGAGGAGCGCGTGGGGCTGCTCGCCGGCCTGGACGAGAGCGTGTTCGAGCGCACCTTTGAGCGCGTGACATTTACCCCCGGCGCGTTGGAGCTTGTGCGCTCGGCACACAGCAAGGGCTGGAAGGTCGGCGTGGTGAGCGGCGGTTTCCACGAGGTCGCCGATAAGATCGTGGCCGCCGCGGGCATCGACTTTTGCCTCGCTAACCGCCTGGAGGTCGTGGACGGCAAGCTCACCGGCAAGCTGGCGGCAGACATTGTAACCAAGGAGTCCAAGCTCATCCAGCTGCTGGAGTGGGCAGTTGAGTGCGGTGTCGACATGGCCCATACCGTGGCAATCGGCGACGGCGCCAACGACATCCCCATGATTCAGGCCGCGGGCACCGGTATCGCATTTTGCGCCAAGCCCAAGACGCGCGAGGCCGCCCCGTTTGCCATCGACGAGCGCAACCTGATGCTCGCCATGGACATCATCCTGCGTGACTAGCCGATCCATCTAACAATTGAATCAGTCTGTCCTATAGTTTCCGAACAATTTTGTCTTAGTGTTCGGAAATATACCCTTTGAGTGCTAGACTTTGCGCCGTCGAAGGGAACATATATGGATAAGCGAGATCTTGAGCAATTGCTGAGCGATGTTGCCGGCGGAGCAGTCACCCCTGCCGACGCCCTCACGCGCATCCAGACGGCTCCGACCGCCGATTTGGGCTTTGCGCAGCTCGATCTTTCGCGCGGGGTACGCCAGGGAGCCGGCGAGGTTGTCTACGGGGCCGGTAAAACCGCCGATCAGATTGCCACCATTATCGAAGCACTGCGCGATGCCGGCCAGGAGCGCATCCTGGTCACGCGCCTGGATGCCGAAAAAGCCGCGCGCACCGCTGAACTTCTTGGCAACGGCATCGACCTGGGATATGTTCCGGACGCACAGCTCGCCCTCGTGGGCGGCAAGCCCTCCCCTACCGGCAACGGACGCATCGTCGTCGCCTGCGCCGGCACGAGCGACCTGCCCGTCGCCGAAGAGGCGGCACTGACGGCCGAGTTCTACGGCAACGAGGTCGACCGCCTCTACGACGTGGGTGTCGCCGGCCTGCACCGTCTGCTCGCGCATGCCGAGGAACTTGCCCAGGCACAGGTGGTCATCGCCATTGCCGGCATGGAGGGCGCACTGGCGAGCGTTGTCGGCGGCCTGGTGAGCTGTCCGGTCATAGCCGTTCCCACCAGCGTGGGTTACGGCGCGAGCTTTGGTGGCGTAGCCGCGCTGCTCGCCATGCTCAACTCCTGCGCCAGCGGCGTTTCGGTCGTCAATATCGACAACGGCTTTGGTGCCGCCTACCAGGCAAGTCTTATCAATCATCTGAGCGCCGGCACGCCCTGCGCCCGTTAAGGAGCATTCCATGTCCAATCATCAGCACACGCTTATCATCGACGGCACCTCGGGCATCAGCGGCGATATGACCGTCGCGGCCCTGCTCGACCTGGGCGCCAGCGAGGAGCACCTGCGCGAGCAGCTCGCCACGCTACCGGTCGACGGCTTTACGATCGCCGTCACACGCGTAAGCAAGCATGGCATCAACGCCTGCGATTTCGACGTCCAGCTTGCAGAGGAGCTCGAGAACCACGATCACGATATGGCCTGGCTCTACGGCAACGAAGCAGCTGCCGAGCACACGCACGAGCATGAGCACCACCATCATGATCATGGCGAGCACGAACACGAGCACTGCCACGAGCATGACCACGACCACGAGGGCCACCATCACGCCCACCACCATCACCACCGTTCTTTGGCTGACGTCACCGCCATCATCGATGGCTCGCAGTTAAGCGATGGCGCCAAGCGTCGCGCCCTCGCCATCTTTACCGCGCTCGCCGCTGCCGAGGCCAAGGCTCACGGCAAAACGCCCGAGACCGTCATGTTCCACGAGGTGGGCGCCGTCGATTCCATCGTCGACGTCTGCTCTGTCGCCATCTGCCTCGATGACCTTGGTATTGAGGACATCGTGGTCGAGTCGCTCTCCGAGGGTCACGGTACCATCCGCTGTGCCCACGGTCTCATGCCCATTCCCGTCCCCGCTGTCGTCAACCTGTGCCAGGCGGGCAATATCGTCCTCACGCCCGCACCGGTCGCCGGCGAGCTTGTGACGCCCACGGGCGCCGCCATCGTCGCCGCACTGCGCACGTCCGAGCACCTGCCGGCCCGCTACCGCATCGAGGCCGTCGGCTACGGCGCCGGTAAGCGCCCCTACGAGGGCTGCTCCGGCACGCTCCGCTGTCTGCTCGTTCACGCGGACGCATAGCCATGGATGCCCGCAAGGCAAAAAGCCGCGCCGCCATCGTCGCGGCGTTCTCCGAACTGCTGCGCGAAGAGGACTACGGCAAGATCACCGTCGGCGAATGCAAAGAAATCGAAAAGGCGGCCGGGAATGTGGCCCCGGCCTTCTACGCGGCCGCGAAGGCCCCGCGCCTTCAGGACAGCATCTCGGAAACGATGGACAAGGCGAAGAAGGACGGCAAGGAATTGGGGTCGAAACTTGAGGACACCCTCAACAACCAGCTTCCGCAGTTGTTCGACGACGCCATGAACCTGTTCCGGGATCAGATGCGGCAGTACAACAAGGAAAAACCAGAAGCGCCCACAAACCTCTGATTGCCTGCGGCGCGGAAAGAGGCATCTCCTGTGACCACTCAATCCATCACGACGCTGATTCTTGGTACGGCCCCGGAAAACGCGACCCCGGCCACCCACATCCTGGCCGGGCCGTGGTGTACGGCCCCGGCGTCAGCCGAAGAAACCGGTTTCGACATGCCGCCGGAACCGCTGGCCGATCCCGAACGGCTGGAAACGGCCGCCAGGCAGGCGCGCCAGCTCGTCACGCAGCTTGCCCCCCGGCTCCGGGATTACCTGAACGGACTTTACGGCACGCAGCACGACGACCGCTATTGGGATTTCGTACTGGCCCCGTGGCTTGTCCGCGCCGTGGAAACGCTGATCGACCGGCTGTACCGTGCCGCCGGGATTCTGGAAACGTTCGGCGGCCGCCCCCTTTCCGTGCCCGTGCTGGACGCTTCGGAATTCGCCTTCGCGGATACGCAGGACTTCATCATGGGCGGCATCCTGAATCCGCAGTGGAACCACTGGCTGTTTTCCCGCCT
>URZR01000181.1 GCA_900552425.1 uncultured Collinsella sp.
ATCGCTCACTTAATCTAATGGGATAGTTAGTGAGGCCGGAGCAAAAGCCCCGGCCTCCTTATATAAGGGCTCGGCAAAGCCGAGCCACTAAATTTATATCAGCCCCAGAACATATTTGAGAACTGTGCCCGGAGTACATACTCCTAGGGCCGGAATGAGGTTGCTTTCCAACGCATTCCGCAGGGGGCGGCATTATTTTGTAGCGCGAAGCGCGAATCAAAATAATGCCGCATGCCCGAGGACGCGCCGGGAGGCAACACCGATTCGGGGCCGGGCATACGGATCTACCTGCGCAATTACAAATTCGTAAACTTTTTTGAAAAAAGTGCTTGCACAGTTCTCGAATCATAGGTTATTATCTTCCTCGTTGAACGCGCGGGTCCAACAAAACGAACCGCGAATCAACAACATAGCATGTCGGAGTGGCGGAATTGGCAGACGCGCTAGCTTGAGGTGCTAGTGACCGCTTTTTGGTCATGCGGGTTCAAGTCCCGCCTCCGACACCATCGCATTTGAGAAGCCTCTTCGGAGGCTTTTTTGTTACCGATAGACGGTGAGGTTCACGATGGAAACGCTTGAGCGCAACGAGTGGGCAGACGTTGCCCAACTAGTCGAGATCACGAGCGATGCTGTCATCATCTGCGAGCTCGACGGAACCATTCTGCATGTGAATAATCGCTTGCTCGACTTGATGTGCGAGGAACGCGCCGACGTCATCGGTGGAGATGTCAAAGACGTCTTGTACTCGTCCGCTTTTGAACGTGCGACGGAACATCGTCTGCCATTTGAAACTGATGGCTCCGAGAACGAACTGATGCTTAAGCTGAGTGACGGCTCTTTTATCCCCGTCTTGGTTCGCGCGGGCTCCGTAACGCCTCCACGCATCTTTGGGCGCCGCGCGCCACGTGTCCTGGTGGCACTTCATAGTATCGAGGAACAGTATTCTCACGACCGTCAGCTCAAGCGTGCGTTATCGGAGCTTAGAGTGGCGAACAAGCGTCTCTCTGGCACGCTCTCGGTCATTATGAGCACGGTGGGCTCCGATGAGTTACCCAGTCTGATCGATACCGTTTTGAACCAACTTGTAGGAACGCTCGATGCATCGGGTGCCGCTATCTATTTTTCTGAGAGCGGTGGTTTTAAGCTTCGCGGTGTTTCCAAGGAGCTGTACGACAGCTACCTGCCCGAGTTTTTGCCGTATGGCGCTGGCATTCCGACGTATGTGCTTCGCGAGTCGCGCGCCTGTCGCTTGTCGATTCAACAGGACCTTGAGGGTGATAGGGTCGCCTCCGGTATGTTCATGGACCTGGACAATCGTTCTAAGCACCTGTTGCGCGTTCAGGATATGCCTCCGTACCGCAGCGAGATCTGTCTTCCCGTTTTTTACGGTACGCAGGTCCTTGGCGTGCTGGAAGTTGGTTGGAAGCGCCCCCAGGCACCGCTCGCCTATGACGTCAATGTACTCGAGGTCATTTGCGATTACCTGTCTATCCAGCTGGTCGGCATGGCATCGAGCCTTCGCTCTCGTCGCACGGCCGAGCTTGGCCGCTCGCTCAATGTCTTACGTGATGAGTTGTTTACCTTTCTAGACGATTCCGCCGCGGCTACCCAGGCGGTATCGTCCGAGATCTGCAATATGCTCAACTGCCATTTTTGCCCTGTTGAGTATGACGCCGGTCTGGACTCCTACGTCATAGATTTTGAAGGCGGCAGTCGCGTTGCTTTGCCGGACGATCCCGAGAAGCTTTTCTTTTCCACGACGGCGCCGGCGGCACGTCTGGGGGCTGGCCCTGATGGCTTTGAGGCATCTGTTTTGGGCGGCACGAGTGCCGAGGACCTTAAACACGTCCGTATAACTCGCGTTGACGAATCGATGCCTATGGGAGGCTGGCTTAGGGCGCATGGTCTGCCTTGCCAGGGTCTCTACGTCGACACCGGCATCGAGGCGGGGCGTCCGCGCTCTGAGGGCGATGGCAAGCGCAGTAACGACGCGATTGTTCCTGCTTCTGTTGCGAAGGGCCCGACGACGCGCGCGTTGCTGCTTCGTGATGGTAGTCAAGAGCCGATTGATGACCTTGAATATGACTACTTGGTGCACTTGGCGCATGACTTTGAACTGATCTATGAAGGCGAATCTCAAAAGCGCGAGGAGCGCCATATCGCTCAGACCCTCCAGATCGGCATGAGAAATTCCCTAGGGGATGTTCCGGGTATCGCGACCGATTCGGTATACCTTTCGGCAACGAATTCGGCGTTGGTCGGCGGCGACTTTTATACGCTTGTCCGTCTTCCCGACGATTGCGCCGTAATGATTTTGGGCGATGTATCCGGCAAAGGAATCGAGGCGGCGTCGATGTCGGCGCTCGTCAAGACGGCGCTGACGGCCTATGCTTGGGAGGGCGCTGGGCCTGCCCGCATGGCACGCTCCCTTAACAGCATGCTTATGGGCTTTTCGAGGGTCGAGACGTTTGTGACGGCGTTTATCGCCAAGATTGATCTTAAAGCGGGTCGCGCTACCTATTGCTCTGCGGGACATCCTCCCACTATGGTCATTAGGCCCTCGTCGACGCCGCTTGGCGGTGGAGAAATCCGAGGGGGAGAAGTGGAGCTCCTTGGGTGCCAATCGGGCGTGATCGGCGCCTTTGAGAGTATGGTGTATGAGACGGGCGTGTTTACGTTCGCTCCTGGTGACATGCTATTTATGTATACCGACGGAACAATCGAAGCACGTGATCGCTCGGGTGCTTTCTTTGGCGAGCAGCGCCTTCGTGACCTTTTGCTCTCTGTCTCGGGTGAGGGCGTATCGGGAATCTGCGGTAAGGTCTTGGGCGAGCTTGACCGCTTTACCGAGTCGGCGTTGGACGATGACATCGCGCTGGTTTCTCTTGAGTTTTTACGGGGTCGATCGTAGGCCGCGACGCTTGACGGGCAAAATCTTCGCAGTTACAGATACGTATGCATCGAGCGAGCTCTTTTGGGGAACCATGGTCGTATGAATGAGTGGAATGACATAGCGGTTTTGACGCCACCGGGTGATGTCGACATCGCCTCGGTGTCCGTGCTGCGCCCACGGTTGGATAATCTGATCGACCGGGGCGTGCGTCGTGTTGTTATCAATTGCCAGGCCGTGGGCTTTATCGACTCGACGGGTTTGGCGTTTTTGCTTACACGTGCCAGAGAGCTTATGAGGCGAGAGGGCCTGCTTTCGCTCGTTAACGCCTCCGATGAAGTCATTCGCTTTTTGGAGATTGCCCGACTTGTCGACATCCTTCATGTTGCGGGTCCGGCGCGTGAGTCGATTCCCGCCATTCCGGTGGGAGAGTTGCCACGATGGAGCAAGAGCATCGAAGTGCGGCGAGGCATCGAGAACCTCCCGTATTATCGGCACCGTGTGGCCGAGCTTCTCGAATCGCTTCCCCTGAGGCGTGATGAGCGTTATGACGTCGCATTGGCGTTGGGGGAGGCATTGGGTAACGCGTATGACCATGCGGGCGGTGTTGGCTGCATCCTGACGGTTCAGGCCTATGGGGACCGTGTTGTTCTTGAAGTGCTTGATCGGGGCGCTGGCTATTCTATCGATGGGGCGAGCGAGCCGGTGGCATCCGAGGAGCGCGGACGTGGTATCAAGCTTATGCGCATGCTCGTCGATAATGTGGAGGTTGCCCGTCGTGCGGATGGCGCCGGCACACGCGTTCGGATGGTGAAGCTGTTTAGCTCGGCATTGGAATCGTGCGCTTAGCGCCTTAGGTTGACATGATTTCCCTGCGTGAACTTGCTTTGAACAACTTTTTTGAAAAAAGTACTTGCGTCTTTTGGACAACTCGCGTAAATTAATAACCCGCAAGCGGACATGGCTCAGTTGGTAGAGCACAACCTTGCCAAGGTTGGGGTCGCGGG
>URZR01000182.1 GCA_900552425.1 uncultured Collinsella sp.
CGTACCTTGGAGCGCGTATAGCGGCTCGAAAGCGAGCGGGCGACCATGATGAGCTGGTCAAGCATCGTCTTGTACCAGGTGGGCGAGTCCTCGCGCTGGCTGCGGACCAGCTCGATCTTCTCGTGCGGGTAGTAGATGAGCGTGCACAGCTCGCCCTTTTCGTCAAAGGTGAGCGTGTCGCCAAAAATCTCGTCGACATGCTCGCGCACGACGCCCGAGCAGTTGTTGAGGATGTGCATAAAGGCTTCGTACTCGCCATGCACGTCGCTCATAAAATGTTCGGTGCCTTTGGGCAGGTTGAGAATGGCTGAGAGATTGATGATCTCGGTAAACGCGGATTGCTCGGTGGGGAACTGTCTCGACAGCAGGCGCAGATACTTAAAGTCTTGCGGGTTGCGATCGAATGCGACCATGAAACACCTTCCGATGGAGCTGGTAAAACTGATAAACAGCGTCAAACGTTTATCAGTATGCGCCGCTTTTGTTTCGATTTTGCGCCAGCGGCTGAATTGTCGGCTGAACGGTTTGGTAAATCGATTTAGTTGAGGTAGATATGGCGGTTGAGTGGAGACGACAGAGGGTGTTTTCTCAGATATTTATGCGTGGGGCCGGTGGAGACGATGGTGGTAAAGATGTTCGCTATTTTTGGTTCGATTTGGTAAATAGTGGACATATGTACCGTATGTAGGCTCACTGTGCGATAATTTGCGCAGCAATGAGTAAGGAGCCTCATATGAGTGATTTTGTCCTGACCTGTGAATCCGCCGCCGATCGAACCCGTGAGTTCTTTGCGTCGCGCAATATCCCCGTCGTGTGTTTTCATTACGAGATCGACGATGTTGTCTATACGGACGATCTGTATCAGTCGATTACGCCGGACGAGTTTTTTGCCCAGATTGCCGCGGGCGCCATGCCCAAGACGTCTCAGGTGAGCGTGGGCGAGTACGAGGAGTTTTGGGAGCCGTTTGTTGCCGAGGGTAAAGACGTGCTGCACGTGACGTTGTCGTCGGGTATTTCGGGCACGTATGGATCGGCCTGCGTTGCGGCGCAGATGCTCGCGGATCGCTATCCCCAGGGCGGCAAGGTGCGCGTCATCGATTCGCTGGCAGCGTCTTCGGGCTTTGGCCTGCTGGCGGAATGTGCCGCCGACGTGCGCGATAGCGGGGCTTCACTCGACGAGACGGCCGCCTGGATCGAGGAGCACAAACTCAACCTGCACCACTGGTTCTTTTCGACCGATCTGTCGAGCTACCTGCGCGGCGGTCGCATTTCGGCTGCGAGCGCGATCATCGGCACGGCGCTTAAGATTTGCCCGCTTATGACGGTCGATTGCGAAGGTGGGCTGTCGCCACGTGAGAAGATTCGCACTAAGAAGCGCGCGATTTCCGAGATGGCTAAGACCATGATGGCACACGTGCAGGACGGTGCGGATTATTCGGGTAAGTGCATCATGTCGCACTCGGCGTGCCGCGAGGATGCCGAGGCGGTTGCGGCGCTGATTGAGGAACAGGTTCCGCAGCTTAAAGGCAAGATTGAGATCAATAACATCGGTACTCTGATTGGCTCGCATACCGGACCCGGTACGGTGGCGCTCTTCTTTATGGGCGACAAGCGCGTGGATTAATTTGCCCCATCACGTCGCTGCATGATTGCTCAAACGAAAACGGCCCGCCTCACGTTTGTGGGGCGGGCCAAGATGTTTTGCTAGCGTTTCTTTCCGCGGAAGAAGAAGCCGTGCAGCGAGGGCTTGAGTCCACGGTTGGCGCGACGCTCCTCGATATGATCGTGGATCGAAGCAACGCGCTCGATGACTTCGTCGGGAATCGGCACGTCGGGATTCATGTTCTCGACCTGACTGACCTCGGCGGCGGCAACCTGGTCGATAATGGGTACATCGTCGTGCGAGATGACGGGCGTGGCGTCTTCCTTCATCTTGCGGTAGCGCTGCATCATGTCGGTCTGCAGCTGCTGGGCCGAAGGCGGCGTCCAAATGATGGCGTTGGCACCGGCGGCGATGGTTTCACGGATGCTCTCGGGCGTCTTGCCGCCCGGTGCGATGAGCGGCAGGTTGGGATAGTGCTCGCGCAGCTCGCGCAGGACCTGTGGCGTGTTCTTGCCGGCCGCGATGTTAAGAATCTTGGCGCCCGCGCGCACCTTTGCGTGAGCATCGTCGTCGCAACGTACGACCGTGGCGATGACGGGGATGTCGGCGATGTTGGTGATGTGCTCGACCATCTCGGCGGTGGCGGGGGAGTTGACCACACAGCCCGCCGCGCCCTGCATCTCGGAGACGGCTGCCATCTGAACGGAGCGCTTGCCGGTGGTGGTGCCACCGCCCACGCCTACGAAGACCGGGCACTCGGCGACGGTCAGCAGCGCCTGCGTAATGGCCGGCTGCGGCGTGAAGGGGTAAACGGCAAAGACGGCATCGGCATTGGAGTTGCGGATGACCGCGACGTCGGTGGTGTAGATGAGCGATTTGATACGACGGCCGAAGAGCGTGAAGCCGCTGGCCTCCTCAATCTCGTCAGGCATGCGAAGGGCCGCCTTGCGCAGGCGCCCGTCGATGGGCAGCGGCTCCATGGGAAGCAGTCCGTTGGGGGTCACGGCTACCTGGGGTTCGGTGAACTCGTCTGCGAGCTCGACCTCGGAGAAATCGACCGAGGCGACAATGTCCTCGTGAACCTCGGCGGGCACATCGATGGGGGCTTGGTCGTTTGCCGCGGCAGGCGTGTCGAAGGAGCTGGTGCCGACGAAGGCGTCGACGCGCTCATTTAGATCGTTGAGGGTATCCATGGAGGCTCGATTCTATGTGATGACGGCCGGCAGGGTGCCGGCAGCGTTGTGCTTGCTAAATCGTTTGACGAGTTGATTTTTCCCCGCCGCGTCCTCCGTTAGACCGAAGGGCGGCGAACGTGAAGGAGCTGTGGTGGCGGGGATCGAGGTGCTATCTTGAAAGTCCCGTTTAAAAGAGAGGTGACGCGGTATGGAATTTTCGGCAATGTTGGGCTCGATTGGCCTATGCGTGGGCGCAATCGTTGCCGCCGCGGTCATCTACTTTGTGGTCACGGCCATTAAGGGCAAAAGGGCCGAACGCAAGGAGCGCGCGATGCTTAAACAGCATCGCGACCAGCAGGACAAACGCGCACGGAGATAGCTTGTTGAGTTTTGGATCCGTACGCTAGCTGCGTTTTCGGATCAGGGCAATGTAGAAGCCCTCAAATTCGCGGCTGGGCGGAATGGTGAGCGTGCCGGGCAGGCCGTTGGCGATGGCCGATACCTGACCCGCGGCAATGGCCTCGGTCAGGGCGTTGGACTCGATGCGCGGCTTCTCGCCAGCTTCCTGGGCGCGGCGTGCCTCACTTTCGCTTGGCGTGCCGTCGAGGGGGATGAGCTCGCAGTCCATATGCTTGTCGAGGGCCTCTTGCAGGGCGTCCTCGTTTTCCTGCGTCAAGATCGAACAAGTCGAATAGACGAGCGTGCCGCCCGGTTTGAGGGCTCCCATGGCGCGGTCCAGAAGTGCTCGCTGCGAGCGGGCGCACTTGCGCAGCAACTGCTCGGTGAGGCCGCGCAGGCTCTTCTCGTTGCCGCTGACGACGGTGCCCGTGCCGGTGCAGGGAGCGTCGAGCAGGATACGGTCAAAGCGGAAGAACTCGTCGAGCTCGCGTGCGTCGATGCGCATGACGGGCACGTTTTTTGCGCCTTGGCGGTGGAGGTTGGCTTCGAGCTTCTCGGCGCGGGGAATGCTCATCTCGCAGGCGGTAAGGTGCGCCTGCCCCTGCGTGAGGGCGGCGATCTGCGTCGTCTTGCCGCCGGGGGCCGCGCACATGTCCAGGATGTCCTCGCCGGCCTGGGCGCCCAGTACGA
>URZR01000183.1 GCA_900552425.1 uncultured Collinsella sp.
TTAAGGTCCCTGCTCTACAGTCCTGCGCAAGACGGAGAGCACATTAAGTGCTCTCCTTTGCGTGCGGAACTCGCGATGACCTTAATATATTTCTCCGGCCCTCCGCCGTGCTCGGGAGACGACACGTTGATGTCTGCTTAACTCTGCTCGCTCAGGCTAATGACTTTGTTGGGGGTCCACTATTTGCTGGAGGGTGAACTTGCATTGCATTGGCTCGCCCTCTACTTGTGGCTCCGCCTCATCAAAATCGAAAATCATAATGGCGCAGTTGGGGAGTTTTGTTGGGAGCTCGAAGCCCTCTGGGGCTGCAGCCTTGATGAATTGGCGGCTGGCGCTGCCGTGGCTTACTGCTAGGAGGGTTTCGATGCCCTCGGCGCCCATGAGATTGGTGAGGGTGCCCACCATGCGCTCCTGCAGGGCATGGCTTCCTTCTCCGCCAAATGGGATCAGGTCCTCGCCGGGGTCCCAGACGTCGGTGGGTAGGGCGTCGTGGGGGCCTTCTTCGAAGGTGCCGTAGCTGCGCTCGATGATGCCTTCGCAGGGCTCGACTGCTGTGTCCGGGCCGAGGAGCTCGCATGCGACGAGCTGAGCCGTGTCCATGGCTCGGTCTAAGGGCGAAGAGACCACTTTGTCGGGGACGACGCCGTGGGCTTTGAGCCATGCGGCTGCCATTCCCGCTTGCTTGCGGCCCAGATCGGTCAACGGAGAATCGCAGCGGCCCTGGACGAGCTTTTTAACGTTGAATTCTGTCTGACCGTGGCGGAGTAGATATAGACGCTTCATGCTCTCCCCTTCTGTATAACTTGCTTTGCTGGCACAGCCCTACTCGTGGGTATGGCCTACGTAGTCTTCGTCGATCGTGATCTTGGCGACCGACTTGGGATATTCCGATTCGACCCGTTTCGCCAGCGCGCGCTTCAGGTCCTCGGCGCTCATCGCCAAATCCGAGGGACGTACGCAGTCAAAGATCACGTTGGTATGCGTGGGGCCCGGAACACAGCGTAGGTCGTGGATCGAGAGGCGGCTATCAATCTCTTGAGCCATAGCGTTGATGCGCAAGCGCATGCTCGCCACTTTGGGGTCGTCGGTCACGATGGGGTCGTAATGGAGCGTGACGATCATGCCGTCTTCGTTCCTAAACGACTGCTCGATGTTATCGAGCGTGTCATGGCTTTCCAGAGGGCTGGCTTCGGCTGCCATCTCGGCGTGAGCACTTGCGAACTTCCTGCCCGGGCCATAGTCGTGAACCATCAGATCGTGAACGCCCAAAACGCCGGGATAGCTCATGATCTTGTCTCGAATGTGCTTGACCAGCTTTGGATCGGGTGCCTGGCCCAAAAGCGGGCTCACCGTATCCTGGATGAGCTCAAAGCCGCTCCAGCCAATATAGGCGCCAACGGCAAGGCCGACCCATGCGTCAAGATTGATGTGCGTCACCTGCGAAACAATTGCGCACGCCAGCACAGCACCCGTAGCTAGGACATCGTTCTTTGAGTCCCGAGCGGTCGCATGCAGCGTCTCGGACTCAATGCGATCGCCGAGCTTTTGGTTGAGGGCCGCCATCCAGAGCTTAACAATCATCGAAAGCACCAAGACTGCCACCAGGGCAAGCGAGAACTCGACAGGTTCGGGGTGGATGATGCGCTCAACCGAGGACTTCACCAGCTCAACGCCAATCAGCAGCACGAGCGCCGCCACGACCAGACCCGAGAGATACTCGTAGCGGCCATGTCCGTAAGGATGCTCGGGGTCGGCCGGCTTGCCCGCCAGCTTAAAGCCAAGCACGCTCACGATGTTCGAGCTGGCATCGGACAGGTTGTTCATGGCATCCGCCACAATCGAAACCGATCCCGACAGCACGCCAATTGCACCCTTCGCAGCGCAAAGCGCAACATTGGCGAGAATACACACTATGCCCGTCAACGTTCCCACGCGCGCACGGTCGCCCTGCGCACGACGAACAATCCACTCGACCATCCTCATCAGTCCCCACGGTACTACCTATATATCTATTGCTCAAACGGATTGTAGTGTAGCCACTTTGTCCTCCAGATACAAAAAGGCCGCAGCCCACACGGGCCGCAGCCTTGGAATATGACAAAGGAATCGTCCTTTTGTCGCACAGATTTATGCGCTTGCTTCAGCAGCGCTCGCCACTGTTTCGAGCGAATCAGCTGCGTCTTCTGCCGCCTGCATCTTTGTCGGCACCACGCCAAAACAGCAGCTCAGCGCCGCAGACACCGCAAATGCTGCGCCGCCGGCAGCGCAGCACCACAGCAGATTCGAGATGCCGCCCGTGGCAAAGCCAATGACCATGAGGACATTCGTCATACCGATGGTATAAGCCGTAACGTGGCCCACGGCCGCAACAAGGCCTCCGACGGCGCCGCCAACGGCCATGCACGTCAGACACCTGCCATATTTAAAGCCGCATCCGTACAGCGCTGGCTCGCTTACGCCGCCAAGAATCCCCGAGATTGAATAGCCCAGCATGAGCGCCTTCTCGTCCTTATCCGCAACGCGGAGCGACGCGCCAAAGGGCATACCCCAAACGGCGAACGTTGCCATCGTCGCGGCGATCAGGATGCACGAATCCGTTCCCACACTCATAAACTGCGCATAGGCGAGCGATAGGACAACGTTGCTGACACCCGCGATCTTAAGAAACTCCCAGCCCGCGGCAAGCCCCATGAGCGTGAGCAGCGACACGATGCCACCGGAATTGCCAAGCATAAACATAAGCTGTCCCAACAGCATGCCCAGATAGCTGCCTGCCGGCGCCGTAACACACAGCGACACCGGAACCATGACAAGCATGGTTGCAAACGGTACAAAAGAAAACGCCACAGCCTGAGGGATAGTGCGCTTAAAGAAACGCTCCACCTGCCATAGCACGGGCACCGAGATGAGAACCGGAATAACAGTCGTCGTGTAATCGTTGACCGGCGCGGGAAGTAGATCATACACGAAAGTCATCGATGCCCCCGTCGTCGATGCGGCATCAACGAGCTTAAGCAGATCGGGCACAATCAATACGCCGCCCAGCATCATGCCCAGCTGCTCCGAGCAACCGAGCTGGCGGGCAGCGGCCCAACCAAGATAGATGGGCAAAAAGTAATAGCCGGCGTTATACAGCCAGCTGTAAAACAGGCGATAGATTTCGGAATCGGCAGGCCATAGACCAAGCATGCCTTCGCCCATAATGACGGCAACGGTGCGGAACAGCGCCGCGCAGACAATAAACGGCAACGCCGACATCATGCTTTTGGACAGATAGTCCACCACGGCCATGGCGTTTGATGAAACCGTCGTTGTAAACGAGGTGTTAGAAACTTGTGACATGGAACGCCTTTCCCAATGTGACATGTGGACTGTCCCTTTGTCACATCGTGCGGTACTGACCGATTGCGCGGTACTTTTCGTAGCGGAGGTTTGTGAGGGTCGCGTCGTCGAGCTGCCCAAGCGTATCGAAGGCATCAAATGCCGAGGACATGACGACACCGGCGATCTCCTCATGCGACAGGCCCCTATCGTCAACAATGCCGTCGATGATGCCGAGCGCCAACAGATCGGGGGCCGTGAGCTTAAGCGCCTCAGCGGCCTCATTCGCGCGCTCGGTATCCTTCCACAGGATCGACGCACAGGCCTCGGGGCTCACGACCGAATAGGCCGAGCTCGAGAGCATCAGGATGCGGTCGGCCACGGACAGCGCCAGCGCGCCACCAGAGCCGCCCTCGCCTGTCACCACCGAGACAATCGGCGTCTTAAGGCCGCTCATCTCCATGAGATTCTGGGCAATCGCCTCGCCCTGGCCGCGCTCCTCGGCACCGATGCCGCAAAAGGCGCCCGAAGTATCGACCAGGCA
>URZR01000184.1 GCA_900552425.1 uncultured Collinsella sp.
ACGGACTGACACTCCGTGTGCCCGCCGGTGGGCGCGCCTGCGTGATGGGCGCCTCGGGTGTGGGCAAGTCGACGCTGCTTTCGTTGGCAGCGGGGGAGTGCGCGCCGTGCTCGATGGTGTTTCAGGATGCACGCTTGGTCGAGTCCGCCGCGGCGCTGGATAACGTGCTAGTGTGCGCCGATGCACGCGTGGACGCCTCGAGTGCTGCGGCCCTGTTGCGCCTGCTGGTGCCGGGGGTCGATGTACATGCTCGCGTGGCCGAGCTTTCGGGCGGGCAGCGCCGTCGCGTCGAGATCGCTCGAGCCCTGCTGTGCCCGGGCGGCGCGGTGATTCTTGACGAGCCCTTTACCGGTTTAGATACCGCTGCGCGCGACGCATGCGCCGAGGTCGTGCTCGACTTGCTCGACGGCCGTATGCTGCTGCTTGCCTCGCACGATGTCGCCGACGCTCAGGCCCTCGATATCTCGGACATCATCACGCTCTAAATACTAACTCAGCAACAAAATGATTCGTTTTCCTCCGCTCCCATGGGGTCGGGTGTGCTATTCTATCTGCGGGGTAATACTTAGGAATACCAAGTAATACCGACGCAGCAGAAACAAACTCCGGATGCGGGCCAATCGGGTTGCCTTCACAGCCCGTCGCCCAGCCGCGTGGCCCGCATCTATCCGCACCACCGTCGTTTCAAAAAGGAAGCGCCATGGCAGAACACATGACCCCGGTTGTCGCGAAGGTCTTGCCCGAGGAAAAGGCGGCCTTCGCGGCGGCAACCCAGCTCGTGGGCACCACGCCGTCCAACGCCATCCGCATGTTTATCGCCGCGTTCAATCGCTGCGGCACCTTCCCGTTCGACATTTCACCCAACGGGGCTTTTGGCGCTGCGCCCGATTCTCATCAACAATGACTGTCCCCAAGTGCCGGGTTTTGAGGAGGTTGGCATGCTCAATGCGCTGGTTTGGGCGCTTGCCTGTTTTGGTGTCGTCGCTGCCGATATTGCCTTGAGCATTGTTTTGTTCTCCGCGCTGGACATCGTGTCGGCACTGACGGGTTTCCCGATCGACAATCTCGATATTCAATGGTTCCAGGCTGCCGCGCAGACGGCGTCGTTTTTGATGGCGCTGCTGTGGTGGCGTTATCTGTGGCCGCGCTCGTTTATGGCGCGCTGGCAGGGCGAGCGCCCGCTTGGCGGGCGAGCGCGTGGGGCGTGGAAACGCATCGCCTGCGTTATCGTGATCGGCTTGGCCCTGCAGGTGGTCGTTGGCTACGTGACCGACGCCGTGCTGTCGCTATTGCCCGAGGCGGCGGCCGATTACAGTGAACTTGTCGAGGAAACGGGCATGGGCGACACGAGCTACCTGGCTGTCCTGACCACGGTGCTCGGCGCTCCGTTTTGCGAGGAGTTGCTGGTGCGCGGCATTGTTTTTGAGTTTTCGCTCCGAGCGTTTAACCCGCAGTGCCGTTCGCTCTGGAAGCGCCGGCGCCGCGCGAACGCGCAAGACGGCGCCATAGTGCCCTGGGCGGCCCCGAGTACCTGGGGCGTTGCCGCGGCGATTGCGCTGCAAGCGGCAATCTTCGGTTTTATGCACATGAACTGGGTGCAGGGCTGCTACGCCGGCGCCGCCGGTCTGGTCTTTGGCTGGGTGCTCGTGACGACCGGAAAGCTCCGCTACACGATTCTGCTGCATTTTGCCTTTAACGCCGGGTCGTATCTCATGGGCCTGCTGTGGTTTGTGAACACGCCGCTCGACGTGGTGGTCACGGTTGCCATCGCCGGCTTTGTGCTGGTAGAGGCAATGCGCTCGCTCAGGCAGCTGTGCCAGACAGATCGTCCTCGCCAGCAAGCATCAATCCCTTAAGGGCCAACGTTGATAAAAACAAATCTGCCGTGATTCCCCTAAGGAAAACACGGCTAGGTGTGTCTGAGCGTGTTCCCACTAGGGAAATCACGCTTGAGCGATGAAGAGACGCTGGCTGGCCAAGAGACGCCGGCTGGCTCAGCGTCGTGCTAATTGCGGCGACCGCCGCCGTTGGCGCCCTGACGCCCCTGGGCTGCACGGTTGCGCCCGGCAGTGTTTTGCGCGCGCGACATGCCGCTGTGCCCCTTGCTGCCCTTGGGTCCCTTGCCGGCGGCGCCACCGTGGGCCTTGCCGCCCTTCTTGCCGGTGCCATGCCCACCGCCAGCAGACGTCTCGCCCGGGTGTGGCGGCACGGGGCGAATCAGGCAATGCTTGGTGTAGCCAATCAAGTCGCGGCGGCCGGTCTTTTCCAGCGCCTCGCGCACCAGCTTGTAGTTCTCGGGCTTGCGGTACTGGATGAGCGCGCGCTGCATGGCCTTCTCGTGCGGGTCGCGGGCTACGTAGATCGGCTCCATGGTGCGCGGATCCACGCCGGTGTAGTACATGCAGGTCGACATGGTGGACGGCGTGGGGTAGAAGTCCTGCACCTGCTCGGGCATGTAGCCCATGTCGCGCACGGCCTCGGCAAGGTCCACAGCTTCCTTCATGGTCGAGCCGGGGTGGCTCGAGATTAGGTATGGCACTACGTACTGCTTGAGTCCGTATTCGCGGTTCAAGCGTTCAAATTTACGGCAGAACGCATCGTAGACGGCGCGGCTCGGTTTGCCCATTACGGAGAGCACCGCATCGCTCACGTGCTCGGGTGCCACGCGTAGCTGGCCCGAGACGTGGTGCTCCAGCAGTTCGCGCAAAAACTCGTCCGAGGCGTCGGCCATGGTGTAGTCAAAGCGGATGCCGCTGCGGACGAAGACCTTTTTGACGCCCGGCAACTGGCGCAGGTCGCGCAGCAGCTGCGTGTAGCCGCTTTCGTCGACCACCATGTTCTTGCATACGCTCGGCCACAGGCAGCGCTTGTTCTTGCACACGCCGTGCTTGAGCTGCTTGTCGCAGGCGGGACGGCTAAAGTTGGCCGTCGGCCCGCCCACGTCGTTGATGTAGCCCTTAAACTCGGGATCGCGCGTGAGCAGCTCGGCCTCGCGCATGATCGAGTCGTGGCTGCGCATCTGCAACACGCGGCCCTGATGGAAGGTGAGGGCGCAAAACGAGCACTCGCCAAAACAGCCGCGGTTGGAGCTAATGGAAAACTTGATCTCGGCAAAGGCCGGCACGCCGCCCGCCGCGTCGTAGTCGGGATGCCAATCGCGTGCGTAGGGGAGCTCGGCCACCTCGTCCATCTCGTCGGTCGTCAACGTCGCCGACGGCGGGTTCTGCACCACATAGACGCTATTGGGGTAGGGCTCTACCAGGCGATGTCCGGTGATGGGGTCCATATTCTGCTGCTGCACGTTAAAGCTGCGCGCGTAGTTGAGCTTGTCGGCGGCAAGGTCGTCCCAGCTGGGCAGCAGGTCGTAGTCGTAGACCTCGTCGAGCGAACCCGTGCGGTAGACGGTGCCGTTGATATAGGTGATCTGATCGACGGGCAGCCCCGCATCGAGCGCGTCGGCGATCTCGACAATCGCGTGCTCGCCCATGCCGTAGATGAGGATGTCGGCGCCCGAGTCGAGCAGTACCGAGCGCTTGAGCTTGTCCTGCCAGTAGTCGTAGTGGGCCAGGCGGCGCAGGCTTGCCTCGATGCCGCCGATGATGATGGGAGCGTCCTTGAACGTCTGGCGGATGAGGTTGCCGTAGACCGTGACGGCACGATTGGGACGGCGCCCCTCCTCGCCACCAGGGGTATAGGCGTCGGTGTGGCGGCGGTGCTTGGTCACCGAATAGTGGTTGACCATGGAGTCCATGTTGCCGGCGGACACAAGAAAGCCCAGACGCGGCTCGCCCAGGACTTGGATGCTTGCGGGGTCGCGCCAGTCGGGTTGGCAGATGATGC
>URZR01000185.1 GCA_900552425.1 uncultured Collinsella sp.
ACCCTCGTCATTTAAGTGTCCAAAAATCCTCGCTCGTTTTATTTGAGCCCGGGCAGCTTGGTAAAGGGGAAGGACTGCTCGAGGAACTCGGAGCAGCGGGCGTAATCTTTGGCAAAGTAGCTGCTGTAGAGCGAATCGAGCACGTATTGCACGGCGATATGGCTGGCGAACTGCGTGATGCGGTGCGTCATGCTCTCGTGGTCGCTCACCGTGAGATAGGCGGCAAAGCCCGGGTGAATCCGGGCGCAATAGGGTGTGCCGATGACGATGACCGGGACATGTCGACTGCTGAGGATCGGCAAGATCCCCTTGAGGTTGGGGGCAAGGCCGCTGTAGGAAATGACGATTGCCACATGATCGGGGCCCGAGGCGAGCGCCGTGCGCACCTGAGCCTCGGCACCGCCGTAGCATGTCGCACTTTTACCGGCGGAAAGCAGGCGATCGCGGAACATTCCCGCCGGATACAGGTTGTGCGAGCCCGTGTAGATGTCCACAGTGCCGGCGCGTAAGACGAGCTTGGCGGCGTAGTCGAGCTGTGCCGGGTCGAGGAGCTCCTGTGTTTCGGCCAATGTTGTCTGGTAGAGCCCCTCCATGCGCTCCATCACCTGCGCAGGGGCGGAGGCGGCATCAAAGGGAAAGTTGATATCCACCTCGGGGGCGGAGTCTGCGCGCGAGGCTGCGCGCATCAGCTCGACCTTGAGTTCTTTGAAGCCCTCGAGGCCGAGCTTTTTGCAAAAGCGGTGGATGCTCGCAACGGAGACATTGGCCTGGCGCGCAAATTCCTTAATGGAGAGCCCGCGGACGTCCTCGCCCATGGCAAGAACCGTCTGCCCGAGCTGCTGCTCGGTGGGGGTGAGCTCCTTGCCTTGGGTGATTTTACGCTTGATGTCCATATGACTCCTATGCGTTCGTATCGCGATGTATCAATCATAGCGGTAAACAAAACGCCCGGCTTGGCTGGGGAGAGCAAGCCGGGCGTCCCGTAAGGGGCCGTTACCCGAGCACGCACACGGGGCCGAGCAGGCCGCTGGGCTCGGAGGGTTCGGTGAGGGCGAAGATGTCGGGGATGGCGTGGTCGAGGGTATTGATCACATCGATCGTGAGCGTGTGCTCGCCGGCGGCAAGGGTGCCGAGCTCAAAGCGGTAGGGCGGACAGATGCGGCATCCCAGGTCCACATCGTCAAGCATGACCGTGGCGGTCTCAAAGACCTCCCCCAGGTCGAGCGCAGCGTCGGCGAGGTTCTCAGCAACGGCAAAGCTTGCCTGGTAGCGGAAGGTGCCCGCTTTGTCGGGGAATTCGGCGCAGGAAAGATCGTGCAGGTCGCCAAGCTCGACGGCCTCGCCAAAGACCAGGCGCGTGGCATCGGTTCCGGGCGCGGCAAAGGAGACGTTCCAGGGGCCGTCAACGCGCGTGACCTCACGCTCGGCATCGGAGCCTCCGCGCTCGGCGGCAGCGGGCGCCTCGGCCTCGAGCACCACAATGGGCGCGAGCTCAAGCGTGCCGTCAAAGGCGACGGGTGCGCTGCCGTTGAGCAAATCGAGGCGCACGCCGTGCACGGGCGCGCCGTCTGCGAACTCAACATGCGTGTGAATGCCCTGCTTGGGATGCTCGTTTACCAGCATGAGGTAGCTCTCGCCGGCGCGGTCGTAGCGAAGCGCGCGTAGCCACGGCTGCGGATCGGTGCACGCCACGGTCTGCATGCCGGCTGCGGCGAGCACGCCCGCAAGCTCGGAGGTGGCAACAACGCACACGCCTGCAAGCTCACTGGCTTCCACGGGGGCAAAGCCCGCGCGGCCGGCAGCTTCGCCGTCATAGCGCTTGCTCGGCAGCTTATCCAGGGCATATACGCCAACGCCTGCGGCCGCAGCGCGCGCGGCAAAGTTGAGTACGGCCCCGCCGGCATATTCGGCGCCGGGCATCACCAGACAGCGGTACGCCTGGCCGTTCACGCTAAAGCCGCTACCGTTTGCGGCGACTTCCACGGAGTAGCGCTCGGCATCTTCAAATGCCTCGGCCGGCACGATATCGAAATCGATCTGCGCGCGCACAAGCTCGGCGGCGGCATGCTGCATAAACGAGGCCTCGCCTGCCCACTCGGCATCGGCGTGGTACAGAAGCGCCACCGGCGTGGCGGCCCGCCCGCCCGAAAGCAGGCTCGAGGTGCGGTTCATGTAGCTCATGAGCTTGCCAAAGTGCGCAAACTGGGGGTTCTGACCGTGCGCGTAAAAGTGCGGCGGGCAGTCGAAGTCGGGGAAGGCGGCCATGCTAAAGGCGTGCGGCACAAACCAGTTGACGCCGCGCACCATAACGTGGTCGGCGATCCATTTCATCTCGCGCAGGCCCTCGTGCCAGCCAAAAGCGCCAAACACCTCGGCCATGCAGCGGCCCTGCTTTTTGGGGTCGAGATGCGCTGCCGAGGAGCCCAGCTTGGGCAGCACGTAGTTGTAGAATTCCAAGTCCCACACGCCGCGGCCGTAGGAGTGGAGTCCCTGGTCCATGCCGGGGATGAGCTGGTTGATCACGATGTCCACGCCCGCCATGTCCTGGCCGCCCACGGCGCGGAAGTAGTGGCCGGCGCCCACACCCAGGCGCGCGTGGCAGTCCTTGTCCTCGATCACGTGGCCGATATACTGCACGCCGTGCGCGCGGCACCAGTCGCCGAGCTGGTCGCAGAAGCACTCCTTGTAGAGCGTGCTCGCAATGTCCATGTACACGTGGCGCACGTGCGCGCCGGCGTCCTTGCGATCCCACAGATGCGGGAGCTCGTCCAGGTAGCGCTCGCCCAGCGCCGCGCACAGGCGGCGCTCGAGCTCAGCCGACCAGGGCAGGGGCGCGGTGGCCTTACCGATGAGTGTGTCGGAGATGCCGTCGGCGCCGGTGACGCCCTTCTCGTTGGCAAAGCCGGGTTCATCGGAGAAAAAGCCCAGGATGGTCTTGCCAAACTCATCGCCCAGATGCGCAAAGTGCGGCTCGTACACGGCATCGATGAGCTGCGCCACCGAGGCGCGGTCGACCATGTTGATGTAGTCCTCGTTGTAGGAGGTCTTGCCGCTCGTGAACATCACGCACACCTGCGTAATGCCGGCCGGCGCATCAAAGACCAAGCGGCAGGGCGTGTCGTGCTCGTCCTCAATCACGTGGTGCTCGACCTCGACGGTGCGCCCTGCCTGCATAAACGTAACGCCATAGAAGCGCTCCGTCTTGTCGAACATGTTAGTGAGCACGATGCTCGCCTGCGGCGTGGGGCCCACCACGTCGATGGTGCGGTGGGTGAGAACGACCTTGCGGAGCTCGGGCGCCGTCTCCTTGACGGCGCCGTTGGCGTATCCGGTGGGAAAGTGTGCGTCGTCCAAGATCCAGATCTTGAGGCCCAGCTGCTTGCACGTGTCGATCACAAAGCGCAGGTCGCGCCACCAGCCCTCACCGCAAAAATCGGGATGCGGACGGCTCTCGAGGCAGATCTCGTGGATATCGGCGCCGGCAATCTTTTCCAAATACTCGGCAATGGTCTGTTGGTCCTCGCCCTTCATCCACAAAAACGGAAGCACATGGTTGTCGTATGTACCCTCGAGCACCTGCTGATAGTGCGCGGTCATGGATCCTCCTTGGCTCGATCGATCTGCTGCATAGCACAGATTATGGACGCGTCGGCGCGTTCTGCTAATATCTGAATCACGACGAACTATGACCAAATCAACGATTGGCAAGCCATGGAGATCGACGAGCTCGAGCGTAGGCTCAGCGAACTGAGCGCCAGTGAGATCGCTTATAAAGACGGCAT
>URZR01000186.1 GCA_900552425.1 uncultured Collinsella sp.
CGCCGCCGATCATGGCGGGAAGGATCAGCCACGGTGCCACCTTGCGCACGAGACTGAACAGGGCGAAGATGCCGCCTTCGTTGTGGTTATCGGCCTTCATGGCGATTACCACGTATTTGACCGTGGTCACGAGCGTCATGGTCCAGATGACGAGCGAAAGTGCGCCCAGAATCATATCCTCGCTGACGGTGCCGATGCCGCCGTTGTTGGCGACGATCGATTTCATGGTGTACATAGGGCTCGTGCCGATGTCGCCATAGACGACGCCGAGCGTTACGAGCAGCATGCCAGCGGAGAGGGGGATGGCTCCGTGCCCGCCTTGCCCGCGCTGGTCTTGGAGGTTTGCCTCCAGTTTGTTGTGTGCCACGAGGACTCCCTTAGACATCCGGTTATCTGTCTAGGACAAAAACTTTATGCCGTCTTTATACATACAAGAGCAGTTTGGCACATCGGGTTATTTTAGACAATAATCCTCAGCTGGGGATTATTTATCTACGCAGGTAGCATTTCAAAGCAGGGGCTTTTAAGCACGTGCTATCTGGGCGATGCCAGCCTTGGCGTTTGCGCGTTTGCCGGCGAGTTCGCAAAAAATCGCGCCGCCGATGATAAGCGCGGCGCCCATCAGGCGGACCGGTGTTATGGCTTCACCCAAAAGGGCGGCCGAGAACACGACCGCCGAAAGCGGCTCGAGGTAGCCGACGACGGCGACGGTCTGGACGGGCAGCTTGGCGACGGCGCTAAAGTAGAGCAGGCAACCAATGCCGGTGTTGACGACGCCGAGCATAGCGACGGCGCGCCAATCAATACTGGCGGCGACGCCGGCGGACAGGAATGAGGGAGCGCCCTGCGTGATGAGCGTGAGGGCCAGCGCGGTCACAAAGGCGGCGCTCACCTGGAGCGTGGAGTTCTCGAGGCCTTCGATGTGTGGCGCACCCTTGCTAGCGATGACCATCAATGCGTAGCAGAAGGCCGAGACGATGCCGCAGGCAATACCCGCAATGGGCATATTGCCGCCTAGACCTTGTGCCGCAATGAGAAAAGCACCGCAGGCGACGGCGATAAAGCCGGCGATTTTGCTGCCGGTCAGCTTTTCGCCAAAAATGAGCGGGGAGAGGGCCATAACGATGATGGGGCCACAGTAATACAACAGCGAGGAGATACCAACGCCGATCGTCTGATAGGCGCGGAACAGGAAAATCCAGCTGGCGCCCAGCGCAGCGCCCGAGACGATGAGCGCTGCGGCCTCGCGGGGGCGAGACGGAGCCTGCAGGTTATGGCGCTTGGTTATGAAGAGGATGGCGGCAAGGGTGAGAGCGCCCAAAAACGTGCGCAACAGTACGATATCGGAGCTCGGCAGCGCGATGGCAGCGGCGATGATGCCGTTGGAGCCAAACAATAGCAATGCTGCTAAGTACGTAAACAATCCGTTGTTCATGTGCTGACATCCCCTCTATATCCGAGCATGTTCACTATGGGTGAACTGGCTTTAGAAGAAAAGCGAATATAATGCATGGATAACATGACAAAAACTCATGTAAAGGTGGAGGGGTGTCGTGGAAACGAATATTCAAAAGATGCGAGTGCTGCTCGAGACGGTGCGTGCTGGCAGCTTTACGCGCGCTGCAGAGCGGCTGAGCTATTCGCAGTCGGGCGTGAGCCGCATGGTGGGCGACCTTGAGACCGATTGGGGTTTTAAGGTGCTCGACCGCAGCCGCGAGGGTGTGGTGCTTTCTGCCGATGGGCGGCAGATCATGCCGGCGGTTGAGGCACTCTGCGAGGAGTTTGGCCGCCTGCAGCGACACGTGGACGAGATGCGTGGGCTCATGCGCGGCAAGATCTGCATTGGTACGTTTTCGAGTGTGGCGACCCATGTACTGCCGCCGGTGATTGCGCGCTTTCGCGCTGATCACCCGGATGTCGATTACGAGCTGCTGATGGGTGATTACTCCGAGATTGAGCAATGGGTGGCGGAAGGCCGCTGCGACCTGGGCTTTATTCCGCGCGAGCCACGCGGCGCCGGCATGGCGTCGCGACCGTTGGTGCAAGACGAGTTGATGGCCGTGGTGCCAGCGGACTCCTCGCTTGCCACGGCGGAGGTCGTTTCTCTTGCCGATTTAGCCAACGAGCAGTTTATTCTGCTAGAACGCGGCACTGATGACGAGATTACGCCGCTATTCCGTCGGGCGGGGCTGGCGGTGCGCTCAAAACTGTCGACTTGGGATGACTATGCGATTATGGCTATGGTCGAGGATGGCCTGGGCGTGAGCATTCTTCCCGCGCTCATCTTGCGTCGCTGCCAGTTCGATGTTGCTGTGCGTCCGCTCGAAGGGCATCCCCATCGGCAGATCAACGCCATATATCGAACGGCCGATGTTTCGCTTGCCGCCGCTCGTTTCCTCGAATACCTCTAAATGCGTGCACGTCGTTATCGCCTTGGGATAAATCTCGAGGTCTTGCTCATTTTATTTATTTTTGAAATTGAACTTTTCGAAATAGCACGGCGTTATACTGCTGCCTAAATTGAACTCAGGTTCAATTCGTGTTGTATAAATTGAACTTTGCCAGCAAGGAGGTTCTAGTGGCCCAAGAGACGTTTAGCGATCGTCTGCGACAGGCTATGTCCGATCGCGACGTTCGCCAGTCGGACGTGATCCGCGCATCGGAGATGCTCGGCAAAAAACTCGGCAAGAGTCAGATGAGCCAATATGTGAGCGGCAAGACGATTCCGCGGCGCGATGTGGCTGAGCTGCTCGCCCGTATTTTGGAGGTCGATGTTACCTGGCTGCTTGCCGGCGACGCCGATCAAGGCGAGGCATCATCACCCCGCAACGATTCCAAGCCCGAACCCCATCCCTCAGCTCAAATTGCAAGGAGCACCACCATGCGTACTTTTTCTAAATCCACCAAGCTCGATAACGTCCTGTATGACGTGCGCGGTCCCGTCGTCGACGAGGCCGCCCGTATGGAGGACGAGGGCGAGCGCATCCTCAAGCTCAATATCGGCAACCCGGCGCCCTTCGGTTTCCGCACGCCCGATGAGGTCATCAAGGACATGCGCCAGCAGCTGCCCGACTGCGAAGGCTATTCCAACTCGCGTGGCCTGTTCTCCGCGCGCAAGGCGATCATGCAGTATTCGCAGATCAAGGGCTTGCCCAACGTTCAGATGGAGCATATCTACACGGGCAACGGCGTGTCCGAGCTCATTCAGCTTTCGATGAACGCGCTGCTCGACAATGGCGACGAGATTCTGATCCCCAGCCCCGACTATCCGCTCTGGACGGCGTGCGCAACCCTTGCCGGCGGTCATCCTGTGCACTATCTGTGCGATGAGCAGGCGGATTGGTATCCCGACCTGGAGGATATGGAGTCCAAGATCACGAGCGCGACCAAAGCCCTCGTTATCATCAACCCCAACAACCCCACGGGCTCGGTCTACCCGCGCGAGGTGCTCGAGGGCATCGTCGAGGTTGCACGCAGGCATCAGCTGATGATCTTTGCTGATGAGATCTACGACCGCCTGTGCATGGACGGCTACGAGCACGTCTCGATTGCCTCGCTCGCTCCCGATCTGCCCTGCGTCACCTTTAGCGGTCTGTCCAAGTCGCACATGATCGCGGGCTATCGTATTGGCTGGATGGTGCTTTCGGGCAACCAGCGCTGCATGAGCGACTTCATCATGGGCATCAACATGCTCTCCAACATGCGCCTGTGCTCCAACGTGCCGGCTCAGTCAATCGTCCAGACGGCGCTCGGCGGCCATCAGTCTGTTAACAACTACAT
>URZR01000187.1 GCA_900552425.1 uncultured Collinsella sp.
ATCCTCAAGCATCAGAACCCCTGCGGTTCCGCCGTTGCCGAGGACATCGCGGCCGCCTACGACCGCGCTTTCGCCTGCGATCCCAAGAGCGCCTTCGGCGGCATCATCGCCTGCAACCGCGAGGTTCCCTTTGAGCTGGTTGAGCACTTCGCCGACCAGAACAAGCAGTTCGTCGAGGTCATCATCGCCCCGAGCTACACCGATGGGGCGCTCGAGCGCATGGCCAAGCGCCCCAACCTGCGCGTGCTGGCTACCGGCGGCGTGGACCACGGTGCCCAGGTGGAGCTGCGCTCCATCGACGGCGGCATGCTGGTGCAGGAGGTCGACCACGTGACCGAGGATCCCGCGACCTTTACGTTCCCCACCGACCGCAAGCCCACCGACGCTGAGATGGCCGAGCTCGAGTTTGCCTGGAAGGTCTGCAAGGGCGTTAAGTCCAACGCCATCCTGGTCTCCAAGGGCAAGGCCGGCATTGGCATGGGCCCGGGTCAGCCCAACCGCGTTGACTCCGCACTGCTCGCCTGCGAACGCGCCGAGGACTTTTGCGAGCGCGAAGGCGTGGAGAAGGGCGGCTTTGCCTGCGCAAGTGACGCGTTCTTCCCGTTCCGCGACAACGTCGACGTGCTTGCCGCACACGGCGTGACCTGCATCATCCAGCCCGGCGGCTCCAAGCGCGACGACGAGAGCATCGAGGCGTGCAACGAGCATGGCATCGCGATGGTCTTTACAGGCGCCCGCCACTTCCGCCATTAAGTAGGGAGGTGGCGCTGCGGCTTGCCCAACCACCGCACCTTGCCGCTCATTCGTCGCTCGCGTACCCAAGTACGCGTCGCTCCTCTTTCACGGCAATCTGCGGCACCTGGGCAACCCTCGCCGACCTGTTAGGTTGACTGGGGAGGATGGGATGTTATCTCGTCCCTTGGACTGGCCTCGCTTCTAAAATAATCTCTGCAAAAGACGGCCGCTCCGTTTGGAGGGCCGTCTTTTTGGTATAAGAGGACGGAATGACTAACACGAAAGGTACAACCATGCCCCAGATTGATGATGCCGAGTTGTTTGGCAATGCCGAGGATCAGCGTGCGTACGAGGACTTTTGCGCCAATCAGGAGGCGGTCGAGAAGTTCACGCTCGACAAGCCCGCGCTTATCTGCCGCTGGCGCATGTCCAACAAAAAGGTACCCATGCTCAACCGCCACATTCGCGCGCTGTCCGAGCGCCTGGTGCAGGGCGAGCCGCTCACCCATAACATGCTCAGCTGGGCTAAGCAGCACGTTGAGTGGTCGCTTGCCGAGGGCGATTACACCGCGCACGACGGCGTGCTCATGCTGGTGATTGACGTCAACGGCAACGCTGCCATGACGGTGGGGGAGTACGAGCCGCTGGCCGATACGTCGGCCAAGGCGCTGCGTGTCCGCTCCGCCGAGGCCCGCTCCGAGGCCGACGAAACCGGCGTGGCGCCCGAGTTGCTCGCTTCCGTCAACGACGGAGAGCTGGCCTTTGTGGCGCCGGCGGACGAGTGCCTGTGCGGCACGGCGACGCTCATCGAGCAGCTGGCCCAGACCAAGGGCATCTCGGTCACGCGCGTAGATATTCCCGCGCAGCTTAAGGGCGCGCTGTTCCTGGTGAGCGACGAGCACGGCGTGGTCCCCGCCGACGATACCGATGCCGCAGAGGCGGACGCTGCTATGGTCGCCTTCTTCGCCGACGGCTACGAAAAGCTCCGTGCCCGCCGCTAAATGATTTTTCTGGGACGGGGATTAAAGAACATTTTGGTCCCCGCCACCGCTGCGAGTGCGAGGCGGACAAAACGCCCTCGCTCGCGAACAGTTCTGTCACCTTGGCACCGCGCGCGGTGCACACCTGCAGTTTCGCAGCCATAATGGTGGCAAGACAACCAAGAGGGGAGCGGAATCCATGGCGCTAATCTATATCGTTGAGGACGACGAGCCCATTCGTCGCGAGCTTGCCGATATCCTTGCCCGTGCCGGTTTTGAGGTTGAGGCCTGCGAATCGTTCGAGCACGTCTCGCGTGACATCCTGGCCGCTGCACCCGACTTGGTACTGCTCGACCTGACGCTTCCCGTCAAAGACGGCCAGCACATCTGCCATGAGGTCCGTCGCGAATCCGAGGTCCCCATCATCGTTCTCACGTCGCGCACGACCGAGATCGATGAGGTCATGGCCATGACGCTCGGCGCGGACGACTTTGTGCCCAAGCCCTATAGCGCCCGTGTGCTCGTGGCGCGCATCAATGCCTTGCTGCGTCGCACCGCGGCGGCGGGCGAGCGCAGCACGCTCGTCCACAAGGGGTTGGAGCTCGACCTTGCTCGCTCCGTGGTCACCAACACGGCAACCGGCACCAGCACCGAGCTCACCAAAAACGAGCTGCGTATCCTCTCGCTGCTCTTGGGTCGCGCGGGCAAGATCGTCTCGCGCTCGGCCATCATGCAGGACCTGTGGGACTCCGATGCCTTCGTGGACGACAATACGCTCACTGTCAACATCAACCGTCTGCGCACCACGCTCGAAAAAATCGGCGTCAAGGGGTATCTGACCACGCATCGCGGTCAGGGTTACTCGGTCTAGGTGCCGGTTATGTCGTTTGCCAAGTTCTTTAAAGATGCGCTGCTTCCCGTCGCCGTGTGGACGTGCGGCGTGCTGTTGAGTTGCTTTGTGCTGACGGTCGCCGGGGCACCCGCTTCCATCGTGGTCGTGGCGGTCGGCGTGTCCTTTATCTTTGGCATGCTCGGCATCGTGATCGAGTACGCGCGCCGCCGTCGATTTTTGCACCAGCTGGAGCGCGCGGCCGAGGAGCTGGAAAGCCCTGCGTGGGTGCAGGAGATGGTGCAGTGTCCGACCTATGCCGAGGGCGAGCTCGAATACGAAGTCCTGCGCCGCGTGGGCAAGGCGGCTTGCGATGAGGTAGCGGAAGGGCGACGTCAAACCGACGACTATCGCGACTATATCGAAAGCTGGGTCCACGAGGCCAAGTTGCCCCTGGCGGCAGCCCATCTGATTCTTGAAAACCTGGACGGCAGCGAAGACGACCTGTCGCGTGTGGATGACCTGGGTCGCGAGCTGGCTCGCGTTGAGCGCTATATCGACCAGGCACTGTACTATGCGCGCTCGGAAGTCGTGGAGCGCGACTACCTGATTCGCCGTTGGGATCTCAAGACCTTGGTGACGGGCGCGATTAAAGCCAACGCGCGCGAACTTATCGCGGCACATGTGGCGCCGGTGTGCGAGAACCTCGACTTTGAGGTCTTTACCGACGAGAAGTGGCTCGAGTTTATTCTGGGTCAGCTCATTCAGAACAGCATTAAATATGCGTGCGAGGACGGCGCGAAGATCGTGTTTTCGGGCGCATTGCTGGACGAGGGCTTGGCGAGCGAACGCATCGAGCTCACCGTCGCGGACAACGGCTGCGGCGTGAGCGCGGCCGACCTGCCGCGCGTGTTCGAGAAGGGCTTTACCGGCGACAACGGCCGCACCACCAAGCGCGCAACGGGCATCGGCCTCTACCTGGTGGCGCGCCTGTGCTCCAAGATGGGCATCGACGTCACCGCGGCATCCGACTCCAGAGAAGGCTTTGTCGTAACGTTTTCCTTCTCAACGAACAAGTTCCAATACTTTGAGTAGCCGGACCGTCTTGCGCTGCGGACGGCTATGTTCCCGAACGTGAACTTAGCTAAGGCAACTGGCGCTATGTTCCCGGGTACCGTCAAGATTCTTTCGCAAATTGATCGAGGCGGCCTCGGCCCCGCCTTGC
>URZR01000188.1 GCA_900552425.1 uncultured Collinsella sp.
AGGAAAATGATGCCCATGATGGGGTCGAGCGGCGGCTCAATACCCATGGCGCGCGCCTTGACCATAAAGTCGTCGTGCTGCGCGGCGACATCCTCGGCCGTGCCCTCGCTCATCAGGCCACCGAGCGCCAGCGGAATGCGCGCCACGACCTCGCCGTTGCGCACCAGCACGTGGCCGCCCTGGCCCACGGCCTCAACGGCAGCCATCATATCCGCCGCATTGTCGCCCACCACGCACACGTTGTGCGAGTCGTGGCCAATCGTGGAGGCAATGGCGCCACCCGTGATGGTAAAGCCGCGCACCCAGCCGCGACCGATATGCTTGCCGACGAGCCCCATGCCGGCGGGACCGTCGCCATCGGCACCCTCGGTCTGCAGCGACACGCCGCGGCCATGGCGCTCAATCAGCATAATGCGGCGCAAGTCCTCGTCAGTCTCGGGACGAACCATACCCGTGATGGCCTTACCCGGCACCACGTCAATCACAGCCTCGCCCGGCTTAAAGGCATAGTCAAACACGTCGAGCGAAAGTTTCGGCAGCTTAACGGAGGCGCGTAGCTCATCGGCAAGAGCCGCAACCTCGGCCATCTCGGGTGCGATCTCGCCCACAAAGGTGCCGTCCTGCGCCACCAGAGCACCGGCGGCATAAACACGATGCGGAGCCTTGGCAAACGTCAGATCATCGAGTAACAGCAGGTCGGCACGCTTGCCCGGGGCAATTGCGCCGCGGAGCTCGTGCGGGTCGCGGCAGCCGTGGTCCAAGCCAAATGCCTCAGCCGTGGAGAGGGACGCCATGGAAATAGCGACCACCGGGTCGATGCCGGCCTCGATGGCCACGCGGCAGGCATTGTCGATCATGCCGGTCGAAAGCGCATCGGAGGGAGCGCGGTCGTCGGTCGCAAAGCAACAGCGGCGGGCGCGGGCAGGGTTCTCCAGCAGCATCGGAGACAAATTGGCCAGGTCGTGGCTGCACGTGCCCTCACGCAGCATCACATATATGCCGCGAGACAGCTTGTCGAGTGCTTCCTCGGGAATCGTCGACTCGTGGTCGGCGATAATGCCCGCCGCGGCATAGGCATTGAGGTCCTTACCGGCAACGAGCGGCGCGTGGCCGTCAACCTGCTTGGACGGCGTTTGGTTGGCAGCATCGATGCGAGCACAGGTCTCGGGGTCGGCCATAAAGACGCCCGGCAGGTTCATCATTTCGCCCAGACCAAAGACATCGCCTGGATGCTCGGCAAAAAACGCCTGCATATCGGCAGCCGAAATAACGGCACCGGCCTGCTCGTCGGGCAGCGCGGGCACGCACGAAGGCATCATGTACTTGATGGAGATGGGTGCGCGGCGGCCGTCCTCGATCATAAAGTGCAGGCCGTCCAGGCCCGCCACGTTGGCGATCTCGTGGCTGTCGGCAATGGCGGTGGTAGTACCGCGCGTCGCCGCCATGCGCGCATACTCGGCGGGGCGGATGTTCGAGGACTCAATGTGCAGATGTCCGTCGATAAAGCCGGGGGCGAGATAGAGACCCTGGCAGTCGATAACCTCGGCAGCCTCATAGGTACCGGCGGCATCGTCGCGACCGTCGTAGAGCACGCCGACGATTACGCCGCCCTTGACGGCAACGCTACCGGGCGCCACGCGCTGACCGTACACGTCGACAATCTGCGCATTGGTAAACAGCGTGTCGACGGGCACGCGACCCTCGGCGGCCTCGATCACAGACCTCATGACCTCAACGGACATACATACTCCTTTAACCGTAGAAATAACTGCGGGGCGGACGGGCCTTCACCGCAGCAAACCAATAGCCATTGTATGCCCAAAAGAAAGTCCCGCTAACACCCCTTCCGCTTAACGGCACCGCCAAATGATCCCTCCGTCCCCAAGGGATCGTCGTAACCAAAAAGGCCGCAGTCGGGATTCCCGGCTGCGGCCTTATTGCACTTGTGAGGTCAACTCGCTCGTTAGACCAACTTAAAGCCCTTGCGCTTGCCCACGGAGAGGGTGTCGCCCAGTTTGAGGGCGCTCGGATCGATGTTGTAGCTCTTGGGAGCCACAGCCTTGCCGTTGATCTTGACGCCGCCGCCGTCGATGTCGCGGCGGGCCTGACCGGCGCTGGCCGAAAGGCCCAGGTCCTTGAGCAGGCCGGCGAGGTAAATCTGGCCCTCGTCGTTGACGGTCAGCTCAACGTGCTTCTCGGGGAAGTCGGCAAGCTGGCCCTCCTTGAACACACGGTCGAACTCGGCCTGGGCCTCGTCGCCGGCGCCGGCGCCGTGGTAGGTATCGCACAGGTCGCGGCCCAAAGCGCGCTTGAGCTCGTAGGGGTCGGCGGAACCGTCGGCCAGGGCGGCGTCGATCCTGTCGACCTCGGCCGGGGCGAGCGAGCTGGCCAGACGATAGTACTTGCCGATCATCTCGTCGGGGATGGACATGGTCTTGCCGAACATGTCCTTGGGAGCGTCGGTCAGGCCGATGTAGTTGCCGTAGGACTTGGACATCTTGCGCACGCCGTCGGTACCCTCGAGCAGCGGCATGGTGAGCGCGATCTGCGGTTCCATGCCCATCTTCTCCATGAGCTCACGGCCGGCGAGCAGGTTAAAGAGCTGGTCGGTGCCGCCCATCTCGACGTCGGCCTTGATCTGCACGGAGTCGAAGGCCTGCATCACGGGGTACAGGAACTCGTGCAGGGCAATCGGCGTCTGGGACTGGTAGCGCTTGGTAAAGTCGTCGCGCTCAAGGATGCGAGCGACGGTGAACTTGGAGCACACCTGCAAAAGACCGGCCAGGTCCATCGAAAGGATCCAGTCGCCGTTGTGCACGATGGTGGTCTTCTCGGGGTCCAGGATCTTCATGGCCTGGCTCACGTAAGTCTCGGCGTTGGCCTCGATCTGCTCCTGCGAAAGCTGCGGACGCGTGGAGTTCTTGCCCGAGGGGTCGCCGATCAGCGCGGTACCGTTGCCGATGATGAGGGTGACGTTGTGGCCCAGGTCCTGGAACTGGCGCATCTTGCGCAGGGGCACGGCGTGGCCCAGGTGCAGGTCGGGGCTGGTGGGATCGACGCCGAGCTTGATGTTGAGGGGCTCGCCCTTCTCAAGCTTCTTGCGAAGGTCGGCCTCGGGGACGATCTTCGCGGCGCCCGAGGTGATGATACGCATTTGCTCGTCAACAGACAGCATTGGGTATCCTCCTTTTGCCATAGCACCCTCACCGGATACGGCGGTGCTGGAAGTTCATAAACTCTCTTATGATAACCAAAACGGCGCGGCCGAACACCTACGACAGGAAAATCCTCGTCCTGCCGCACGCATCAACGGCGACCGGCAGGCGCATGCCGTCGCGCTCGACCAAATATCGTGTTTGCTGACGGCGCGAGCAGTCACGGCAACGAACCTGCCCCGTTGCATCCGTGGCGCAGGCGCCCTCGGCAGTCAGTAAGCAGTGCTCGCACACCATGAGCTCGGGACGGTCGGCATCGACAGGCCCCAAGACACCGGGACAAGCGGCAAGCTCGGCAACACGCTCGGCATCATTGCCGAGCAACTCGGCCGACAAGTACACCCACCCCGCCCCGAGTCCGCGCAGCCAGGTAAGCGTGACCCGATTCGCGCAGAACACCGGCGCCGCCACGTCAAACGTTGTGCCCAGCTCGCGGGCCATCGCCACTTGTCCCAGATTGCGGCAGACGACGCGCCCGGCACGCTGCATAAGCGCCCGAGTCCGCTCGGCGTCGCCCGCGCGGCACACTTCGTCGAGCACCACCGTTGTA
>URZR01000189.1 GCA_900552425.1 uncultured Collinsella sp.
GGCCCTCGAGGCCGCGGTCGACCTGTCGGACCGCCGGTGGCTGGAGCTGCTCGCCGGGTTCGGCGGGGCGTGGGGGATCGCCCGCTCGGGGGCCGAGGGGCCGCAGGCCGAGGCCGCCGGGGAGGCCGCGGCCACCTCGACCGCGCCGCCGCCGGCGCTCGTCGAGGCCGAGAACAGGCAGGTCAGGTTCCTTGCCGCCCGGATATCGGAGGCCCTCGACGAGGCCGGGGCCCTCGAGGCCGAGACGGCGGGGCTGCTCGAGGGCGACGAGACCTACGCGTGCCTGCTCACCGTGCCCGGCATCGGGCCGAGGACGGCGGCGCAGCTCGCGGTATCGGTCGACATCGCGAGGTTCCCGGACCACGACCACCTGGCCTCGTACTGCGGCATAGCCCCGAGGGTGAGGAGCTCCGGCACGTCGGTGAGGTCGGTCAGGGCGTCCAGGCGGGGCGACGCGAGGCTCAAGTCTCTTCTGATCTTCTCGTGCAACAGCCTGGTGAGGTCGTCGGGGCGCTACGGCGAGTACTACCGGGCCTGCAGGGCGCGGGGCATGGGGCACGGGCGGGCGCTCAAGGCCGTCGCGAGGAAGCGGCTCAGGGCGATATACGCCGTGATGCGCGACCGGGTGCCCTACCGGGAGTAGCGTCGAAGGTTGACAAAACTATAGGAACACCCAATGACTACTCCTGCACCTTGAGGGCTTCGGCCAGACCGACGCGCTTGATAGAGCGCGTGTGTAGCAGCGCCACGACCAGGTAGGTCGCAAAGCCAATGCCGACGCATGCAGCCATGGACCAAGCGGGCACGTAGATCTCGATATTGCCGTTGTAGGCGAGCAGCATCGAGCGGAAGATGGCCGTGAGCGAGCCAATAATGACCGGCAGGCTCAGCACGAGCGACGCCGCCACGCACAGCGTGATCGAGCGGATGTACAGATGCGAGATCTCGCTATCTCGATAGCCAAAGACTTTCATATAGCTAATCGAACGGGCGCTGTGGTCGATCACCGCCTTGGTCAGCAGGTACATAAACAGCAGGAAGATAAACACCGCGAGCCCGACCATCATGCCGATCATTTTGCTCATCATGCCGATGAACTGGTCGCCCACGGCGCGCATGTCGTCGGGCGTGGTGTCGCCGGCAAAGTAGCGCGCGTCGAGGTCGAGCTTCTCGTCGCTCACATAGCCGTTAAAGTAGGCGGCATCGTTGTCGAACAGCTCGTTAAAGTCATCGATACTCATATAGATATTCATGTCCGACTTGGAGCCCCAGGCACAGTCCTTGCCCGCGTACTTAAGAGAATAATCCCGAGCCTCGTACTTGTCGCGAAGCTCGACCTTCTGGCCCTCGCTCCAGCCAAACTTGTCGAGCAGGCCGCCGCCAAAGACAACGCGGCCGTCGCCGACGTTGAGGTCTTTCCAATAGCGCGAATGAGATGAAATGCCGTAGACGGAAATCGCCTCCTCGCCATTACCGTCGCCACGGTCGTACTGCAGCTGGTAAACGGCATATTTCTCGGCCTGCGCGATTGCGCCCGCGCCGTTGTCGGTCGTATTGACCGGGTGGATATCGTCGTTGTCAGTGTCGATCTTAGAGGCCTTGTCGATCAGATCGATGGCCTCATCGCGGTTGCAGCCGAGGGCATCGGCAAGATCGTCGAGGCGTGCGTAGAGCGCATCCTTCTTGTCCTTGACCTTAGCAAGCGCATCCTGCGCTGCAGTCAGGCTCTCGGCAGACGGAGATGCGGTCGCGGCATCGGCTGCCGTCTGCGCCGCATCGGCCGCGCCGTCAAGCTCGTCATCGGCATCCTGGGCGGCGGAGAGCAGCGCGCCGTCAACCGACTGCAAGCGCTCGAGTGCCGACCACTGCTCGCGCTCCTCGGCAGTGCCCTCGAGCTCCAGCGGCGCCTTGAGTGTGTACTGATGCTCGGCGACCAGGCTCGTCTCGAGGTTGTCCGCGTAGTGCGTCATCGTGGGCAGGATCGCCAGGCCAAAGAGCAAAAGCAGCGACCCAAACGCGATGCCCACGAAGAGCGTGGCGAAGTTGCCCAGGTTGCGCAGGAAAACGCGCAGACGGAAGCGGGAGACAAAGCCCATGCGTTCCGGCAGCTGCAGACCGCGCTTGGTACCCGACTTACCGCTCGCCTCGTGACGAAGGAACTGCAACGGCGTCTTGCCCATTTTGCGGAGCAGGCCCACCAGCGTAATGAGGATGAGCGCGGCGGCGGGAACCACAGCGCACTTCACGAAGATCTCCCAGCTCCAGTACACCTGGAAGGGAGGCAGGCTATACGAACCGTAATAGAGGCCGCGCATGGGCTCGGTAAAGAACGCGACGCCGAGCGCGGTGCCCAAAAGCGCCGCGAGCACGCCCACGATGGCGGGAAGCGCGAGGTAGTGCAGCACGATCTCGCGGCGGCGATAGCCGCTGGCGAGCAGCGTGCCGATGATGGCGCTCTCCTCCTCGATGGTGGCGTCGGTGAGCACCACAAAGACAAATGCCATGATCACGATGATGATGTCGAGCAACGTCATCCACATCATGGAGTCGCCGTCGACGTCGTCGCGCGCATAGCCAATGCCCTGATTGGAATCGGCATCGATCAGATCGTCCACGCGCGCATCGGCATCGGTCAGCGCCTCGACCATATCCTGCTCCGCATCGATGCGATCCGCGGTGGGGAGATCGCGATCGGTAAAGGTAAAGGAGTAGGTGTAGGCAGGCGCGCCGCCGGCGTCCTCAAGCGCGGCAAAGCCGGCGTCGGTGACCTCGGCCACGCCGTACGTGATGGTGTTCACCGTAAAGTCCGAATTGTCGAGGAACAGCGCCTGGCTATCGGGCTGGGTCATGATGCCGCAGATGGTGTAGGTGCGGCCCTCAAGCTCGACCTTATCGCCCACGGCGAGGTCGTTGTTGGTGGCGAAGACACGGTCGATTGCCACCTCATCGTCCGTCTTGGGCTGCCTGCCTTCGCAGTAGGACGCAATGTCAACCTTGGTGCGATGCGCGTAGGTGCGCAGGGTGCGCTTGGTGCCGTCGTCGCCAGCCGCCTTTTTGATGATGGCGTCGATAGAGAAGTTCTTGTAGAACGTAACGCCGCCGACGTCCTCAGCCGCGTCTTCGGCAGCCTTGAGCTGATCTTTGGTGGCCTCGAAGGAGGTAGTCACGCGGCCGTCCTCGATCGTGTACGCATCGCGCATGTCGTCAATGAGGCAGCCGATGGAATGCGCCGCGAGCAAAAAGCCCGACGTGAGGGCGATGCTTCCGCACATAAGCAAAAAGATGCCCAGGTACTTGCCGATATTGCGGCGCAGCTCGCGCGGGAGTCGTTTTGCGAGAGGTGTCATGGCATCGCCTACCAATCGAGCTCGGCGGCCGCGACGGGCGACTCGCTGAGCTCGTCCTCGACGATGCGCCCGTCGCGCAGGCGCAGCACGCGATTGGCCATGCGCGCGATGGCGGCGTTGTGGGTGACGATGATGATGGTGCAGCCGTAGGTGCGGTTGACGTCCTCCATGAGCTGCAGGATTTCCTTGGATGTCTTGTAGTCGAGCGCGCCCGTGGGCTCGTCGCACAGCAGCAGGCCCGGATTTTTGACGAGCGCACGGCCGATGGCGCAGCGCTGCTGCTGGCCGCCCGAGACCTGGCGCGGAAACTTGTTGCGGTGCTCGTAGAGGCCCAGCGAACGCAGCAGAT
>URZR01000190.1 GCA_900552425.1 uncultured Collinsella sp.
TTGCTCTCTTTCGCAGCTTCGACGCGGGAGGAAACGATGCGGTCGACCAGACCGTACTCGAGCGCGGCCTGAGCACGCATATAGTTATCGCGCTCGGTGTCGGCCTGAACCTTCTCGAAAGGCTGACCGGTGGCGTCGGAAAGAATCTTGTTGAGCGTGGCGCGGGTCTCGCGAATCTCGCGCGCTGCGATCTCGATCTCGGTCTGCTGGCCCTGGGCACCGCCGCTGGGCTGGTGAATCATGACTTTGGAGTGCGGCAGGCAGAAGCGCTTGCCCTTAGCGCCGGCCGAAAGCAGCACGGCGGCCATGGACGCGGCCATACCGACGCAGATGGTGGAGACCTGGGGCTTGATGTAGTTCATGGTATCCAGGATGGCCAGGCCGGAGTAGACCTCTCCACCAGGGGAGTTGATGTACAGCGAGATGTCCTTCTCGGCATCCTGGCTCTCAAGATGCAGCAGCTGGGCAACGACCAGGTTGGCGCTGACGGAGTTGATCTCCTCGCCCAAGAAGATGATGCGGTCGTTGAGCAGGCGCGAATAGATATCGTAGCTGCGCTCGCCGCGCGGCGTCTGCTCGATAACGTATGGCACGAGGGCGGAATCGAACTTAGCGATCATACGCATCTCCATTTCTCTCTTGCGGACCAAATTGGTTCTAGATAAACGTACGGTGCCCGCATGCTATGCATTGGCTGGCACCGTACGAAGCAACCGGATAACCGGCTATTAACTTTACCCCATCACGGGCACATACATGCGCTCGCGGGCAAGGTGGCGAGAATTACTCGGCGTCCTTGGCGGTCTCGTCGACCTCGGTCACCTTGGCGTTCTCGACCAGGTGGTCGACGGCCTTGGAGCGACGGATGGACTCGCGGACGGCAGGCATGCGGCCCTCGGCGATGAACTCGGCCTTGGAAGCCTCGACGTCCTTGACGCCGGCCTTCTCGAACTCGGCGTTGATGTCGTCCTCGGTGACCTCAATCTTGAGCTCACGCGCGAGGGCGTCCAGAGCCAGGGACTCACGGGCAACGTCGTTGGCCTGCTTATGCAGGTCGCCGATGAACTGCTCCATGGTCAGACCGGAAGCGGGCAGCCAGGTGTCGAGCGTCATGCCGCGGGCAGCGAGGTTGGACAGGAAGTTCTGGCCAAGCTCCTCAAAGACGGACTGCTCGTAGTCGGCGTCCATCTCGTCGAGCTGCAGACGCTCGGCGAGAGCGGAGACGCAACGGTTCTCCTTCTCGGCCGGCAGGCGGGAAGCCTTGTCCTGCTCAATCTCAATCTTGATGGCGTCGCGCATGGCGTCGATGCTGTCGAAGCCAAAGTCGGACTTGACGAGCTCGTCGGTGAGCTCGGGGGTGTTGCGGACCTTGATGCCCTTGACGGTGACCTCGACGGTGTGGGTCTCGGCCTCCTCGCCCTCCTCGGCCTCGTCGGTCCAGGTGACGGACTTGACGTCGTCAACGTTGGCGCCGATCAGAGCCTCGTTGAACTCGGCGGGGTTGCTGTCGCTACCGGCGATGAGCATACGGCCCTCGGCGGCAAAGTTGTCGGCGTTCTCGACGGCCTTGAGGTCGACGGTGACATAGTCCTCGGCCTCGACGGCGCGACCCTCAACGTCCTCGAAGGTGGCACGGTAGTTGAGGAGCATCTCGACCTGGTTGTTGATCTCGGACTCGGTGACCTCCGCAGGGGGCATCTCGATCTCGACAGCGTCGAAGGAGGAGAGCTCAGCGGCGGGACGCAGGGAGAACTCGACGGTGTAGGTGTAGTCCTCGTGATCCTTAGCGAGGTCGAGGTCCTTGTAGTCACCGTTCTTGGTGGGGACGATGTCCAGCTCGTTGAGGACGGCGGGCTCGTTGGCGGCGATCAGGTCGTTGGTGGCCTGAGCGAGGGTAGCCTCGGCGCCAAGAGCGGAATCGATGACCGGACGGGGAGCCTTGCCGGCGCGGAAGCCCGGGAAGCGGTACTTCTTGGCGGTGTCCTTGTAAGCCTTCTTGATCGCGGCGTCGACGTCGGCGGCCGGGATGGTGACCGTAGCGGTGAGCTTGGCGTCCTTGACGTCAGAAGCGGTGATGTTCAACACGTTCCTCCTCATACTGCCCAGCTTATCTGAGGTGCTGGTACCTTTATGCAACAAAGAGTCGCGACGGCCGAAGCCGACGCAGATGCGTTGGTGCGGGCGAAAGGACTCGAACCTTCACGGGAATCCCACCAGAACCTAAATCTGGCGCGTCTACCAATTCCGCCACGCCCGCATGAGCGCACAGACTAGGAATGATAGCAGATACGAACGGCAAGCGCACGCACACCTTTTACAGGCTCACGACCTCACCACGAGTGCAAAAGGCGGGGCGAGTTGCCCCACCCCGCCAATTACGACTTATTCGCTGACCCGCTACTCCCCCAGCAGCGCTTTCTCCGGCGTGATGGGAAGCGAGCGGACCTGGTGGCCGGTGGCGTGTGCGACGGCCGAGGCCACGGCGGCGAGCGGCGTGTTGATGACGACCTCGCCGATCGACTTGGCGCCAAACGGGCCCGTCGGCTCGTAGCTCGGCTCAAAGGCCACGCGGATGCTGCCGATATCCAGGCGGGTGGGCAGCTTGTAGCTCATAAAGTTGCCGGTACGCAGACGGCCGCGGTCGTCGTGCTCGACAATCTCGTAGAGCGCGTGACCGATACCCTGGGCAATGCCGCCCTCGGCCTGGACGCGCGCGAGCGCCTCGTTGATCACGGTGCCGCAATCGACGGCCGCCGCATAGTCCACCACGGTCACCTTGCCGGTGGCCTTGTCGACCTCGACCTCGGCAATGCCGGCCATAAACGGCGGGGGCGAAACGGGCAGGCTGGCAGAGGCATGCGAGGTCAGCGCGTCGCCGCCCTCGATGTTCTTAACGCACAGGTTGGCAAAGTCGCGCAGCGTGAGGTAGCGACCGCGCTCGCGGGCGGCGCGCTCGTCGGACAGGCGCACGTACTGGCCATCGAAGACCACGTCGGCGGCGTCCACATCCCACATCTGGGCGGCCTTGGCGCAAATCTTCTTGCGCAGCTCGGTCGCGGCATTCTTGGCGGCCAGGCCCGTCACGTACGTACCCGAGCTCGCGTACGAGCCGGCGTCGAAGGGCGATACATCGGTATCCACGCCACGAACCACAATGAGAGAGCTCTCCACACCCAGCTCCTCGGCGGCAATCTGCGCCAGGATCGTGTCGACGCCCATGCCGTTGTCTGTGGCGCCGGTGCCGATGGTAATGAAGCCGTCCTCTTCCAGGCGCATGTCGATGCCGGCGATGTCCACGTTGGAGATGCCCGAGCCCTGCATGGTGAGCGCGCAGCCCAGGGCGCGCACGCGGTCGCCCAGGTCGACGGCCAGCGGCTTGTCGCGCCAACCGATCATGTCCATCGCGCGCAGCAGGCAGCGGTCGAGCGCGCAGGCGTTGAGCTTCTCGTTGTAGTACTGCGGCATGACCTCGCCCTCGCGCACGATGTTCTTAAGGCGCAGGTCGGCGGGGTCCATGTGCAGCATGTCGGCGAGCTCGTTGACGGCACTCTCCACGGCAAACTGGCCCTGGGTGGCACCGTAGCCGCGATACGCGCCGCCGCGGTTGGTGTTGGTGTAGACGGCGTCCCACCTAAAGCGGCTCGCCTTCACATGGTTG
>URZR01000191.1 GCA_900552425.1 uncultured Collinsella sp.
ATAAATCCGCAATCCACGCCCGCGAGCGGCACATGCTGGTCGGACCTGCCGGCGATAAAAGACAGCCCCATATCACGCGCCAATAGCTGAAACGCCACCTCGCCCTTGACAGGAAGCACCGTACCGTCCAGGCCAAGCTCACCAGCGATAAGACAACGATCGAGGTTGTCGCGGGGAATCTGGCCATCGGCCGCCAATACCGCGATGGCGATGGGCAGATCAAAGCCGCTACCGGTCTTGCGAATATCGCCGGGCGCCAGATTGACCGTAATGCCCGAGCGCGGGATCTCGAACCCGGCGGAGCGCATCGCGCAGCGAATACGACCGCGTGACTCCATCACCTCCATACTCGGAATACCGAGCATCTGAATGCCCGGAACGCCGCCAGCAAGCGAGACCTCGACCGTGACGTGAATCGCCTCGACGCCACGGATGCAGGCCGCGTGAACGGCAAACGTCTCGAACGCCATCACGACACCTGCCAATCGAACGCGTTGTACTGGTGTTCGATCTCGGCGATATGCCCGCCGCGAATGGTGACACCCACGGCATCGAAGCGAATCGCCTTAAGCGGATAATGCTCCATGAGATAGCAACTTGCGATGCGGCGGTAGCGGCGTTGCTTTTGAGCGTCCACGGCCTCCTCGGGAAAGACCCGCGTGCTGCAATCCAGTGCAACGCGTCTGGTCTTGACCTCGGCCATCACCACGACATCGTCGAGCTCATCGAGCAGCACCAGATCAGCCTCGCCCTCGGTGCAACGATAACCCTGCTCCAGCAAGGTGTAGCCGCGCTCGGTAAAGTAGTCGATGGTGATCAGCTCGCCCAGCATACCCAGCTCGCGGGGACTGAGTCCCTTGATAAACTCGGGCGTCATCGCCCCGCAGTCGAGCTCGCCGTTTTCCCAACGCTCCTTGAGCTGCTGCGTCTTGCTCTTTTTGCTTGCGGCACTCATGGGGTCTCCTTTCCCGCACACTGCATTGCCCCGATGATGAGGGCACCTTTCATGCGGGTAAGTACCGGAAGCAAACCAAAAGCTGACCAAATGCCGTCAAAAAACGGGCCGTACGCAGCAATGGTGTTGCATACGGCCCGCTACCAGCAGGTTTATAAAGCCCTAGAGGTCCCTGTCTCCACAATTGACCTAGAAAAGGCGGTCAGTCTGCAGAAAGTTTCCGCAAAAGCTCACGCGGTGCAGAGGACAAAGTCCATGTTTGCGAATGGCCTCGATATGCTCGGGGCTTGCGTAGCCTTTCGATTCGGCCAAATGGTACTCGGGATACTCGGCATCGTACTCGACCATCATCTCATCACGCGTGACCTTGGCCATGATGGACGCCGCGGCGATACAGGCGATCTTGGCATCGCCCTTCACCACGTCGCGCTCGTTGGGAACGGCGCCCAAGGGGTTACCGTCCATAAGCACGCAATCGGGCTCGAGCCCCGTATCGGCCACGGCGCCCGCAACGGCGGTACGGATAGCACGGGCCATGCCCATCTCATCGATATCCTTAGGCGCGATATGGCAAAAACCGATCGCCGTCGCCACCTCGGCAATCTTCACTGAGAGCAACTCGCGGCGCGCCGGCGTGAGCTTTTTGGAATCGTTGATGCCCCAGACGCGCGGCTCCATAGGAAGGCAGACGGCGCATACCGTCAAAGGACCGGCCACCGATCCGCGACCCACCTCGTCGACACCAACGACCACCCCATCGCCGCCAAGCTCATGCATAAGCTCGTACATGTCATTGACGCGCTCGCGCTCGGCAAGTTCCTTGGCATGGCGCTTAAGAGCACGCTCGCAAGCCTTGATCACCTGCTGGCGCGGGTCCTCGCGATAATGCTCCACGAGGGCGGGGATCTCCTCAAACGTAGCGCTCGCCAACTCACCGGCAACCTGCGATGCCGAAACCGAGCTCGTCATATTGGCCATACCAGGCCCTCCTTGCATGCAAATCAGATAAAAAGAAGGGCCACCCGAAGGTGACCCTTGTGTCCAAACGAGTGGACAGACGCTGCGATCTTCTTAGCGCTTCTCGGGGATGCGAGCAGCCTTGCCCACCTTGTCGCGGAGGTAGTACAGCTTGGCGCGACGGACGCGACCATGACGAACGACCTCGAGCTTGGCGATCTTGGGGCTGTGAAGCGGGAAGGTACGCTCAACACCGACACCGAAGGACATCTTGCGGACGGTGAAGGTCTCGCGGGCACCGGCGCCGGCCATGCGGATGACGTCGCCCTGGAAGACCTGAATGCGCTCGCGGTCGCCTTCCTTAATGCGGTAGTGAACCTTGACGTTGTCGGCGACGCGAACCTGAGGAATGTCCTCGCGGATCTGCTGACGCTCGATTGCGCGGATGTAATCCATGTGCAATTCCTTACTCTTCTAGAGGTGCCGTACCACCTTGGCCGGCACGTAGTTGAACAAACGTATTCGAGTATACACGCGCGGGTTTCTGCTGCAAGAACAATTTTTTGCGCAGACAAAAAGACAAAACCCGCACATGATAACCGCCCGTCTCACGAATGAGACGGGCGGCATGAAGGGGGACTACGCAAGGCGTCGATGCGCAGGGGGCTAGGCATTGCGCTTGGCCTCGAGCTTGGCCTGGGCGGCAGCCAGGCGCGCGAGGGGCACGCGATAGGGCGAGCAGGACACGTAGTCCACGTCGGCCACGTTAAACAGGCCCTTGATCGACTTGGGGTCGCCGCCGTGCTCGCCGCATACGCCAAAGTGCATGCCGGGGTTGGTGGCGCGACCCTTCTCGACGGCCATGCGCACGAGCTCCAGCACTGCCGTATCGATGGTCTCGAAGGGGTTGTCCTTCAGGATCTTCTTGTGCAGGTACAGCGGGATAAACTTGGCCTCGGCGTCGTCACGGGAAAAGCCGAAGGTCGTCTGGGTGAGGTCGTTGGTGCCAAAGCAGAAGAAGTCGGCATGATGGGCGATCTCGTCAGCGACCATGCAGGCACGCGGCAGCTCGAGCATCGTGCCCACGGGAATATTGAGCTCGACGCCTTCCTCGGCGGAAACCTCTGCGATCACGCGCTCGATGACCTCGCGGGTCTGGACATGCTCAGCCGTGATGGAAACGAGCGGAACCATGATCTCGGGGCGCGGGTCGACACCATCCTTGATAAGGCGGGCAGCAGCCGTGGCCACAGCGCGGACCTGCATGAGCGGCAGATCGCCAAAGACGACGGACAGGCGCACGCCGCGCAGGCCGAGCATCGGGTTGGACTCGACCATGCCGTCAATGCGACGCAGGCGGGCGCGCAGGACGGCAAGCTCTTCCTCGCTGGCGCCAGCGGCTTCCTTCTTGGTGATGGCGACCTCGAGCTCTCGAGGATTATCCAAGAACTCATGAAGCGGCGGATCCAGGAAACGGATGGTAACCGGGTTGCCTTCCAGAGCTTCATACAGCTTCTCGAAGTCTCCCTGCTGCTCCGGAAGGATCTTAGCAAGTGCTGCTTCTCTCTCTTCTACGGTCTCAGCGCAGATCATCTCACGGAATGCATCGATTCTGTTGCCTTCGAAGAACATATGCTCTGTACGGCAAAGTCCGATACCTT
>URZR01000192.1 GCA_900552425.1 uncultured Collinsella sp.
TTCAAGAACGGCATCGGCCTGCGCATTAAGGACAAGGTCTGCACTCTCGTCGAGTTCCAGCACGTCAAGCCCGGCAAGGGCGGCGCTTTTGTCCGCTATAAGACCAAGGACATCAAGACCGGTCGCGTAGTCGAGCAGACTTGCAACGCCGGCTCCAAGTTCGAGAGCGTCCAGCTGTTCACCAAGGAGATGCAGTATCTCTACAACGACGGCGCCGACTACATCTTCATGGACAACGAGACCTACGAGCAGGTTTCCGTTCCTGCCGACTTTGTGGGCGACAACTCCAAGTGGCTTCGCGAGAACGATACCTGCCAGCTGCTCTACGCCGAGGAGGAGCTCATGGGCGTGAACCCGCCGATGTTCATCATCGCCGAGGTCACCGAGACCGTTCCGGGCGCTAAGGGCGATACCGTCCAGGGTGCCTACAAGCCCGCGACCATCGATACCGGTGCCGTTGTCCAGGTCCCTATGTACCTCAACGAGGGCGAGAGCATCAAGATCGATACCCGCACCGGCGAGTTCGTTTCCCGCGCTTAGCCCCAAACCGTTACAGTCCGCATTTTCGTAGTAGGGGAGAAGACCATGACCGAAGAGATCAAGATTGCCGGTATAGGCATCGCACCCGAGGTCCTATCCGCCATCGTTTCTCGCGCTGTCGAGGAGGTCGAGGGTATCGCAACCGTTGGTGTGCGCGATATCGCCACCAACCTCGTTTCCATGCTGAGCTCCAAGAACGTTCCCGCGGGTCCCGCTGTCGAGTGCGCGGTAGTCGATGAGAAACTCGCGATTACCGTTCACGTCGCCGTGTTCTTCGGCTATCCCTTCAAGAAGCTCGCCGAGTCCATTCGCGAGGCTACTGCCAAGGCTATCGATGCACAGGTCGGCGTCGAAGTCGAGTCTGTGGACGTTTGCATCGACGGCCTCGTTTTCCCCAAGGAGTAACCTTTGAGCCTTAAGGTTTATCGCGGGCGCACGCTTGCCCGCAGTCAGGCGCTGCAGTTGCTGTTCCAGGCCGAGGCCACGGACAGCCCGCTCGAGCGCGTCCTCGAGGGCGATTTCCTGATCTCGAAGGGTCCCCTCGACCCCTATGCGCTGGAGCTGTGCCGCGGTGCTTACGAGCATATCGACCGCATCGACTGCGCTCTGCGTTCCGTTGCCAAAAACTGGGATCTTATGCGCATGCCAGGCGCCGACCGCAATCTGCTGCGTATCGCCGTTTACGAGATGCGTTTCCTCACCGACGAGGAGGTCTCGGATGCCATCGTGATCAACGAGGCCGTCGAGCTTGCCAAGGCCTATGGCACCGACCAATCCGCGTCGTTCGTCAACGGCGTGCTGGGTAAGATCGCTCGCAGTGAAGAGCTGCCGGGCGAGGACCTGTACCAGGAGCTGCTGGCCGAAGATCGCGCTCGCGAGGAGGCACAGGCTGCCGAGGCTGCCGCAAAGGTTGCGGCTGCTCAGGCCGAGGCTGGCGTGCTGGCCGAGGACGCGGACGCTGCTGAGGCCGTCGAGGCCGACTCCGTCGAGGAGTAGTCATGCCAGAGGGTTCTGTCCGCAACTTTGATGAGATCTCGGACCGTTTGGATCAGATCATCGCTACCGTTCGCTCCAAGGACACCTCCTTGGAGCGTTCGCTCGATCTGTTTGACGAGGCGATTGAGCTGGGCTCCCGCGCGGTCGACATGGTCGATAAGTTTGAGCTGACGCCGCGTGAGGCCGACAAGCTCGAGCAGGAATACGATGAGGATGCGGCAAACGAATCCCAGGATAGCTAGGCCGCTCTCCGGATACGAATGGTTGATGGCATTCATGAAACGCGTGCGTCTTGATGACGAACTAATTTCACAGGGCATCTGCGCCGATCGCGCAGATGCCCTTCGCACTCTTATGGCCGGCTTGGTCTCGAGTGGCGGCGAGCGTTTGACTTCGCCGGGCCTTAAGGTGATCCCGGGCCTGCCGCTGCACGTGAAGGGACGCATTCCCTATGTTGGCCGCGGCGGTCTTAAGCTCGAAGGCGCGCTTGATGCGTTTGGCATCAATCCGACGGGCCTTGCCTGTCTGGATGTGGGCTGCTCTACCGGCGGCTTTACCGATTGCCTGCTTAAGCGCGGAGCTGCGACAGTTGTCTCGGTGGACGTGGGTCGCGCCCAGTTCGATTGGTCGTTGCGTCAGGACGATCGCGTGACGCTGCATGAGCGCACAAACGTGACGCAGCTGCCTGAGCTTGGCTATGCCGGCGCTATCGACCTGGCTGTGTGTGACGTCTCGTTTACCAGCATCGCGAACATTATCGATGCGGTGCTGGCGTGCCTGGCGCCTACGGGTGCATTCTGCACGCTCATAAAGCCGCAGTTTGAGGCTCCGGCGGCGCTGGTGGGCGAGGGCGGAATTGTGACCGACCCCGCCGTGCGCCGCGATACACTTGTGGCGGCGGTTGAACTCTTTGCTGCCAAGGGCCTGTTCCCGGTCGATGTGTGCGTGTCACCCATTCATGGTGCCAAGGGCAACGTTGAGTTTTTCCTGTACGGCACGAGATTTGACCCCGGCGACCGCACGCAAGACGAGCTGCAATTCCAGGTATCGGTTTTGAGCGAGAAAGCTGCAACGCTATGAAGGTCTTTCTGGTTCCTAATTACTACAAGCAAGAGGCGGTCGAGAGCGGCCTGATGCTCGAGCTTTGGCTGACGCGCCAGGGCTATGAGGTCGCATGGGCTGCCGACCAGCGATCGAAGATTCAAAGCACGCCTGACATTGACGGCTCCGATCTGGTCATTACGCTCGGCGGCGATGGTACGTTGCTGCGCGCTGCCCGCATCCTCAACCATCGTGAGATTCCTATCCTCGGTCTTTCCTATGGTCATTTGGGCTTTTTGACGGCCGCGAGTCCCGAGGAGCGCGACATTTTGCAGGTTGTGAGCGATGCCCTGTCCGGCGAGCTCCACGTGAGCCGCCGCGCCACCATCGCCGCCGATATCGTTTCGGTGCGTGAAGACGGCACGAAGGATGTCGTGCGCACGTTTGCCCTCAACGATATGGCGCTTACGCGCGGCCCCCTGTCCGATATGGTTGAGTTCGACATCACCGTGTCCGGCCATCATATCGACCGCCTTCGCGGCGACGGTGTCGTCGTTTCGACGGCGACCGGCTCCACCGGCTACGCGCTTTCTGCCGGCGGCCCCATTGTCAGCCCCGATTACACGGGTATGGTCTGTGTGCCCATCGCCCCGCATACCATTCAGGCTCGCGCTTTTTTGACCTCGCCGAGTGATGTCGTCGAGATCTTTATGTCCGATGATCGCCCGAGCGTGCCGGCGATTGCCATCGACGGACAGTTTATTACCTGTGATGGCACCGTCGAGAGCGTGGCCGTGCGTCGCGGTCCCGGCGATGTGCTGCTGCTGGATTACGGCCCCGAGAGCTTCTATAACTCGGTGAGCCGCGTGTTCTACGGAGTGCGTCATGATCGATGAGCTGCAGGTTTCTAACATTGCACTCATTCGTGAGGCGACGCTGGTGCCGAGTGCCGGCCTGACTGCCCTGACCG